>CAYRKS010000013.1:0-18154 GCA_964424855.1 uncultured Lachnospiraceae bacterium | reverse complement strand
ATTATTACAATATAATTATAGCATAAATAGAAATGGCATTTCTACTGTTTCTATTCTTTTTTATGGGACAAATAAGGAAAATTTGCTTTTTCGCTCTTGAATTCAGGTTGATAATATGGTATAATGCTTCATGATGTTTCTCATGCCTCAACTAATTGAATAGCTTTATAGAGTATCGACCAACGCAGGTGAGCAGTTTGTCAAAAAGTGGTTCCGTTGTGAGCTTTAATGCAGATATTTTGGCTACGTCAACCGCTCACCTGAAAAACGAGAAAGGAAGTTTTTGATTTGCAAAAGCCACGGTATTTAAAATGAAAAAAAGTGACGAGATAAGGTCGGCAGTCCGATATAGCACAGGACACGATTTTTTTATTGACAATCAGTATATCTCGCATGGTACCTCGATGCCGTTTTTTCACTATCACACAAACGAATATGAGATATTATATCTAAAACAAGGAAGCAAACGGTACATAATCGATGATAGCGAATATGATTTGACCGAGGGAGACATTTTGATAGTTTCTCCCGGGCGTGTACATCGCTCGGTATCTATTGACGATCTTCCGCAGTATCGGCTGATAATATATTTTCAAAAAAGCTCATTTGGCAGATTTTCGGATATCATCGAAAAGTACGCGCTTTTTTCGGTGCTTGATGATCATTTGTTAAGGATACCTGTGCGTCACCGACTTGAATTTGAAAAGCTGTTCGAACGTATGTCTAATTTCAGATATGATGCTTCGGATGATGAGCTGAAAAACGCAGAGCTTCAATGCCTTATGTTTGAATTTCTATGTCGCCTGAAGGAGCTTAAAAAGGAGTGCTCGGTTCGAAAATATAACGCAACGGTCGAGAGCGCACTCGAATACATCAAGAAAAATTATCGCACGAATTTGACGATGAAGAGCGTTTCGGAGGCTATGTTCGTGTCGCCGTCGTATTTTTCACATATATTTCGCGACTGTGTAGGCATGAGCTTCACTGCATATCTGAGCGAGCTTCGTATGAATGAGGTGATCAAGCTTCTGACGCAGACAGATATGTCGATTTCGGAGATATCGCGTCAATGCGGCTTTGCAAGCCCGAGCTATATGGGAGAGGCGTTCAAACGAATGACCGGAAAATCACTCACCGAATATCGCAGACTATCGGTCGAGGGTGAAGCTGTGCAATTTAAGGAGAGCGATAAATATGATCAGCCGTTTGAGGGCTATACCACAAAGTAACACGGTTTCTCAAAAGCAGAAAGCATCTGCGCCCGGTTTTTCATCGAGCGCAGATGCTTTAGCTTTAATATGGTTTTTCTGATTTAGAGCATCACTGATATATTTCCATTATATACTCGATCTGCAACTTTATGGTAGCTTCTACCGAGGCGGTCGTTGAAGCGGTGGAATTTTGTCCATCCCAAACATCGGTTCCTACCTGAGTCATGATAGGTTCATTTATGGCGAACACCGAGGTGTAAACCGGGATCACGTTCTTAGTGATGATATCGAGCATTTCGATTGAATCGCTGTTTCTGAGACCCTTTTGCTCTACGGTATAGTTTCTGAATGCCGGTACGACTGTCTTGTTGCCCTCGTATGCCATCGCATCGACATAAGACCGACCATTTCGGGATCGGCTGCGGTCGTGGGTATGCAGGCTGCCGGAACACCGTTCCATGTGTTGGATATGTAATTTTCCTGATTTTCATCGTACTTCGGTAACGGAACTATACCGTATTCGAAATCGAGCATACGGAAGCCCTGAAGCTTATTGACCTCAGCATAAGAGAAGAGTGCGCGCTGACTTGTGAATACATAGAGATATCCGGGATTTCCGTCATCCGAGACACTGTCATTACCGTTCATCGCCGGGATGACCTTGGCATCATCGACCGTAAATATGTTCTTGAGCTTCGATATGCAATCGTAGAAACGTTCTCTGCCCGCAGTGTAGACAAGCTCTCCGTTATCGACTTCAACGATCGTCTCGCCAAAGGCGTTCATGTATGCCCGGATATTTTTTTGGTTACTTGTAAGACCGTAGACGGTTTTACCCTCCTTGAGCCATGCCGACGAATCGTCACCGTTGAGATTTGCCGCTACGATCAGATATTCGTTCATTTTGTCGGTCGTCCATTTTCCTTCACGAACGATATCGTAAGGAAGCTCAAGCTTCAGCTCGTTCATCATATCGGAGTTGAAGGCGAGTATTCTTACCGCGTCCTGAATGCAGAGATGAGCATCACCGATAGCACTGAAAAGCTTGCCGTTAATTGAGATTGCATTGTTGTATGACTGATTCCACCAGGGCTTGTCGAGCTGTACGGTGTCTATCGTTGTAAGATCGTAAAAAGCACCTTCGGAGAAGAGACCGAGCGAGTTTCCGATCGGTACGAGCATGAGATCATAGCTGCCGTCATTGGCTAATATTGACTTTCGAGCCTCTGCGACAACTGCCTTCAGCTCCCATGTGTCGGTAACAAGAGTCTCCTTGAGTGTTATGCCGAATTTTGATTCGATCAGCTTATTCCGGTTGAACAGCGCATCGTTGAGCACCTCGCCGGTCACATCTTCGCGGAGGATCTGACAGTGCATGGTGAATAGATCCTCCATATTCAGTATGCTGAATTCTTCGCCGTCGCCTACCTCATCCGGATACGGATAAACATACTCCGAATCCTCGGAAGCTGTGGCGGAAGAGCTCTCCGCTGTAGTTGTTTCGGGATTTTCTGCTTCGCCGCCGCAGGAAACGGCTCCGAGAAGCATGGCACCGAGAAGTAGCAGCGAAATGGATTTTCGATTTTTCATCTGTTAATCGTCCTTTCAAATTCAAAAAATTAAATCGCGTATGGTAATCAAAAAATCAAAGTCTACATAATAATTATATCCCCCCGAAAAAAGTCAATACTTCGGTAAAAATCCGGTATTCAAAAAGGTGTGTAAGGCGACGAAAATAATAAAAAGTACCTTTGTGGATAAATTAACCTTTGATTCATAAATATATACATACATATTCACTATTATGATATATAATATATATGACAGCTCGTGAATTGCCGTTCATTCATGATCTGTCAAAAAGCAATTTACCTTTTTGTTGCGAAAAAACGGTCATATGATCAAAATTTCGCTAAAAATTTCACTCCGAACAGAGCAGAAAGGATATCTCTGCCGCTTCAAAGCGCAGAGAAACGGTTACATTCAATGAAAAAAACTCTTACAAGCCTTCTTTGTGCCGCTGCACTCGTATGCACTATGGGTGTTGCCGCAGCAGCTGAAAACATTCAGAACGATGATGTCATCAGCTACAAGATCGCGTCTCTCACCGGCGATAAGGATCCCTACAAGATGGGTACCGATGAAGACAGCCAGATCACTTATTACACCTACGGCTCCGCTGACATCGCAATGAACGGTGAGAACATCACCTTTACTCCCGCAAAGGACACCGCGATGTTCGAGGCAGTCTTCAGAGAGAACGAATGGTGCGTTCCGGTTCAGGAATACTCCTTCCTTAAGATCCGCTACAAGTCCAACAAGGCTTACAGCGGAAACACCACTGTCACCTACTGGCTCTCTGGCAACGGTGCAAGCTTCACCTTTGACATTAAGCCCACCGGCAATTGGGAAGAGGCTATCATCGACCTCAACTCCACCGACATGAAGTGGAGCAGCTACTGCGATGACGGCGCATGGGATCAGTCCGCTTGCCTCAACGAGCCGAAGATCCGCAGCTTCCGCTTTGACTTCCCGAAGGTTGACGGCATTTCCTTCGACATAGACTATGTTGCTTACCTTTCTACCAAGGAAGCGGCTGAAAAGTTTGACGGCACTCTCAAGAGCCTCGAAAAGAAGGCTACCACAACTGCTCCCGCGACCGCGGATGCAACCGCACTCGTTCTCGTTGCAGGACTTGCAGGTCTCGCTGCTTACGCTGTAAGCAAGAAGAAGTAATCAGAGCTTCTGAAAGCACGGGCATGAGCCGCCCGACTTGCGGTCTCTGCCCGGTGAATATACATTTTTCGAACGGCAGATGTCTTTTTCATAATTGGGCGTATCCGACACTCTGAAAGGGTGTCGGATACGTTTTTTTGCTTTTGAGGACTCTTTTCAGGCGGCATACGAATATTCTGTCGAGAGCAGCTCGAGCGAAATATCCGCCGCACTTGCTGCCAAAGGGAGTGAAAAAATTCGTGACAGCTCGGGAGAAAATATTTTTTCGGTTAGAGACTGCTATTTGTTTATTCTGCCGATTGACAAATCGGTCGATATATAGTAAACTACATATAATAAATATATATCGAAAGGATGCTATATGACAATACAAAATATGGAGATCGGTCAGACCGCGATCGTTGAAAAAATCAACCTCGGGCATGATATTTCACGCCGACTCGAGATGCTCGGACTGACCGGAGGGACGCAGATCAGTCTTCTCAACAAAAAGCGCAAGGGTGCGGTCATAGTAAAGCTGCGCGGAACGCGATACGCCTTTGGGCGCGACATTGCAGGCGGGATCGAGGTAAGAAAATGACAGAGACAAATTCAAAAGCAAAAAGTGATGCCAAGGCAAAAAATCTCCGAGTTGCCTTCATCGGAAATCCGAACTGCGGAAAGACCACGCTTTTCAACGCCTACACCGGCGCAAATCTCAAGGTCGCAAACTGGCCGGGAGTAACGGTCGAGAAAAAGGAAGGCTTTTACAGCTATCAGGAGCAGAGCTTTAATCTCATCGACCTCCCGGGAATATACTCGCTGACCTCCTACACAATGGAGGAAAGAGTTTCGCGTCAATGTATCCTCTCGGATGAGGTTGATGTGATAATCGATGTTGCCGATGCCTCGGCACTCGAGCGAAATCTCTATCTCACGCTACAGCTCATCGAGCTCGGAAAGCCGGTCGTCATGGCTCTGAACATGATGGACATAGTTGAGGAGCGCGGAATGGAGATTGACCTTCACCGCATACAGGAGATGCTCGGAATCCCGGTGATCCCCGTATCGGCACGCAAAAAGACCGGACTCGAGCAGCTTATGCACGCCGTTCTCCACCACAAGGACGGCTCGGTACACCGCATTGAGCATCACCACAAGGTAGGAGAAAACGCCTCTCTGCACGAAAAGCACGCGCTGGTATACAGCGATGAGATCGAGAGCGAGATATCGGAGCTTGAGACTATGCTCGCTTCGAAATATCCGACACTCGAAAATCTGCGCTGGCACGCGGTCAAATACCTCGAAAACGACAGTGAGCTTATCGAAAAATATCCGATAGCTTTCGATCCTTCGAGCTTTGAGAGCCGAATGATAAACGAAAAATACGATTTCATAGAGGAAGTCGTAAGCGAGGTGCTTGTGAAGCGCGACGAAAAGAGTGCGCTGACCGATCGGGTTGACAGCCTTCTCACCCACCGAATCTGGGGAATCCCGATATTTCTCGGCATAATGGCGATAGTTTTCGCGCTGACCTTTACGGTCGGAGACTGGCTCAAGGGCTACTTTGAGATGGGACTTGAGATCTTTTCGGGCGGAGTTTCGACACTGCTTGAAAGCATCGGTGCGGGTGAGCTTATAACCTCACTGCTGGTCGATGGAATAATCTCGGGAGTAGGTGGTATACTCACCTTCCTTCCCAACATAGTGATACTTTTCTTCGCGCTCGCGATACTCGAGGACAGCGGATATATGTCGCGCGTTGCCTATGTAATGGACGGTCTCATGGGTTCGATAGGACTTTCGGGACGCGCGTTTATACCCATGCTGCTCGGCTTCGGATGTACCGTGCCGGCGGTCATGGCTTCGAGAGCCTTGGAGGATCCCGCCGACCGCCGCAAGACGATACTTGTTACCCCCTTTATGTCCTGCTCGGCGAGACTCCCGGTATATCTCCTGCTTTCGCAGATGTTCTTCGGAAAATTTGCGGGGGTCGCGGCATTTTCGATGTATGTACTCGGGCTTGTCGTGGCGATAGTTGCCGCGCTGATAGTTTCGCGCTTCACAAGGAGCGGCAAAAATCGCTATCCGTTGATGATCGAGCTTCCCGAGTACAAAACGCCCAATCCGCACACGATATTCATCTATGTCTGGGAAAAGGTCAAGGATTATCTGACCAAGGCGGGAACCACTATATTCCTTGCTTCGATCGTTCTCTGGTTTTTGCTTAATTTCGGCACTCACGGATTGGTTTCGGATATGTCCGAAAGCTTTGCGGCAATGCTTGCGAAGCTCCTCGTTCCGATAATGAAGCCAACCGGACTCGGCTACTGGCAGATAATCGTTGCACTGATCTCGGGTGTTGCGGCAAAGGAGGTCGTCGTTTCGAGTATGTCGGTGCTTTACGGTATCGGAAATATCTCGAGTGCGCAGGGAATGACCGCGCTGTCGGGTGTACTCGGAGCGGTCGGCTTCGGTTGGACTAACGCTCTGTCGATGATGATCTTCGTACTGCTCTACATTCCCTGCGTTGCAACTATAGCGACGATACGCCGCGAGAGCGGTTCGGCAAAATTCACGCTCGGCTCGATAGCTATGCAGATAGGCAGTGCATGGGTGATCTCGGCACTGGTGTATAATCTGCTCGAGGTGATATTCTGATGCTTCCGACGATAATAATAATCATATTGATCGCGGCATGGACTGCATTTGTGGTGATCCGAAAAATAAAGCGCGCAAGGCTCGGGATATACTGCGAATGCTGTAACGGCGAATGCAATTGTTCAAAAAAGAAGGAGAAAAAATAATATGGCACTGCTCAATGTTTCATTCTATTCCGAGGTGCTGGGAAAACAGACCGCGATGAATGTCGTCCTTCCGCAGAGATCGAGAGGCGAGATCGGAGTCGCTTCGGTCAGCGAAAAGCTCGAGACCTACCCGACGCTCTATCTTTTGCACGGAATGAGCGACGATTACTCGATCTGGGAGCGCAGAACCTCGATCGAACGCTACGCCTCCGAAAAGGGTATCGCGGTCGTAATGCCCGACGGTGGGCTTTCGTGGTACACCGATATGAAGCACGGAAACGATTATTTTACCTTCATGTCGGACGAGCTGGTCTCGGTCTGCCGCGATTTCTTCCCGAGAATGTCCAAAAAGCGCGAGGAGACCTTTGTCGCGGGACTTTCGATGGGCGGCTACGGCGCGTTCAAGCTGGCACTTCGCTGTCCCGAGACCTTTGCCTTCGGAGCCTCGCTTTCGGGTGCGCTCGATTTTGAGACCTTCTATGATCGCACACGTCCCGGCTTCGCATATGATATCGCGGGAGACCGCGAAACCGAATTCCGCGGCAGTGACAACGATCTCTTCGCCGTGGCTTCGCGACTTAAGGAGAGCGGAAGACCTCTCCCGAAGCTGTGGCAGTGGTGCGGCAGTGAGGATTTTCTGATAGAGGACAACCACCGTATGCGCGACCATCTGCTCTCGCTCGGCTATGACCTGACCTATCGTGAGAGCGAGGGAAATCACAACTGGGCGTGCTGGGACAATTGGATAAAGGAAATACTCGCTTGGCTCCCGATCTGACGAGATGATCAAAAAGTCTCCGCGCATCATACCTGATGTGCGGAGACTTTTATATTTTTGAACTCGGAGGGGGTTTTTCCGGTCACTTTTTTGAAAACATAATTCATGTAGGACTGATTTTCAAAGCCGCAGCTCTGTGCAATGTCACATAGCGGGATGCTCTCATCGCGGATCAGCTCTATTGCCTTTGCAACCCGAATGTTTTGAAGATATTTTTGCGGTGAGGTCTCCATTATCCGCGAAAAGGTCGTGCGATAGAAATTTTTCGAGAGATAGACCATCCCGGCAAGCTCATCGAGAGTTATTCGGCTGCCGTAGTTTTTTTCCATATATTCCTTGGTCATCAGTATCTCGTCCATATATTTTTCGCTACCCCTCGGACGCTCGCGGCAAACCGAAATATCCGCCAAAAGCTCACAGAAGGCGGCGGTGCGTCTGAGTCCCTCCATGCCTATGAGCTTTTTCATCGAGGAGACCGCCGTTTCGCTCGGGCGGGTGATATTGTGCGCTATCCTCGCGATCTCGGGCTCGTCCGATTTGAAATGCACATAATAGCACTCGAAAAGACCGATGCTGAACCTTTGATCGCCCGGTCTTGAGAAGATAAAGTGGCAGCCCGCGTGCGGATATTTCAGACCGTTTATAATGCTGAAGCCGTCGCCGCCGAGATAAAGCTCGAGCTCACACCGATTGACAGTGCGCTGAGGAGTTGTATGCTTGTTAAAATAGTCCTTTGAGATAAAAATTCCCGATTCGAGTATGTCGATCATGATCCGGAACTGCCTTTCGTGCAAAAAACAGAAAATTTTGCTCAGTTTGAGTTCGATTTCTAAATATCCGAATTAAATTTCGAAAGAAATCGGCATAAAATGGTGATATAATAATTATACAGGATTTGATTTCATAATTCAAGGAGGAATTTGTTAATATGAAGGAATACAAGGTCGAAGGACACGTTTCGAGCTTTTTGCCCGAAGATAGGAACTGGAAGCTTGTCTGGGCTGACGAATTTGACGGGACCGAGCTCGACACGACGAAGTGGGGCTATCGTCTCAACTTCTGGGGCAAACGCTTCGGAGCTTACTCCGACGAGGGTGTAAGACTCGACGGAAAGGGAAATGTCGAGCTTCACCGCGTCGAAAAGGATGGCTATTATTGCTCTCCGCAGCTCCAGACCGGTTCGAACTCGTTCGATATACCCCTCAGCGGAAACGACGATGCGAACCCGTGGAATCAGGATACGATCTGGAAGATCGGAAACATCGAAAAGCCGAAATTCATGCACCGCTTCGGCTATTATGAGTGCCGCTGCAAATTCCAGCGTGAGCCGAACGTAATGTGGTCGGCATTCTGGACTCAGTCCCCGTCCATCGGTATGACCTACGACGATGTATGGAGCGGAGTCGAGAGCGACATAATGGAGTGCTTCGGAGTCGGAAATGCGACCACCGGAAACATCATGGGCGGCTACGGTGCGAGATACAGAGAGGAAGGTCGCGTACATTACAAGCTGAAGGAAACTCCCGACGGCTATCACACCTTCGGAATGCTCTGGACTCCCGATGAATATGTATTCTACTGCGACGGTGAGATCGTTTCGAGAGCGACCGAGACTGTTTCGCAGGTTCCGCAGTTCATACTTCTCACCACCGAGGTTCAGGGCTGGCGCAGCTCTAAGCCTTATCCGGTCGGCGAAAAGTTTGAAGACGACTTCTTCACCTGCGATTATGTGAGGGTGTTTGATTATGAGGAATGAAAGCTATGAATTTGTTAGTAAAACTAAATCGGGGGGGGTACACTCCTACTCGCGCTTCTGATCGCTCTTTCGGCGGTCTCCTGCGGAGATAACTCGATCGATAACAATGATACGCAGGCTAATGACAGCTCGGAAACCACCGTTTCGGAGGTTGATGAGCTTAAGCCGGTGCTTCCCGATGTGAAATACGGCGGAGAATTCACTATCCTCACCAAGATCGAGGGCTGGGGAATTTACAACAACGAGCATATCTATGTCGAAGAGGAGAACGCAGACCTCATCAACGATGCGATATATCAGCGCACCAACCGCGTTGCCGACCGCTTCGGAATAAACTTTGTCGAGATCGAGGCTAACGACGGCAACTTTGATTCGGTCATAACTCAGACGGTCATGGCGAACGACGATGAATATGATCTTATGGTCGCTACATATCTTCCGAATCTCGGCAACGAATACCTCGTTGACTGGAACGAGCTCGAATATGTCGATCTCACAAAGCCGTGGTGGGATCAGAACTACGTTGAAACCATGTCGATAAACGGAGTTCTCTGCTCGATGGTCGGAAATGTTATGATCACTCAGATGGACAGCGTTTTTTCGATGTTTTACAACAAGGATCTCGCCGAGCAGTATAAGCTTCCCGATCTCTATCAGATAGTTCGCGACGGTGATTGGACTTTGCCGAAATACTTCGAGCTGACCAAGGATATCACAAACGATCTTGACGGCAACGATGAGTATGATGACAACGATATCTATGCCTTCACGGGTCTCGACGGAATGAGCAGACTCAGCTCGGGTGTCAAGCTCGACTATCTGGTCAAGGATTCCGATGACATCCCGCAGCTCAATTTCTCAAGCTCGAAGCTCGTTGATTCGGTTATGAAGATATCGGAATATTCCGCACTTTATACCAAGGACATCTACAACCCGAGATCGAACAAGAACACCGGCGGAGACGGTGATGCGGCGGTATTCCGTATGTTCAACAGCGGACATTCGCTTTTCTACGTACATGGTACCGGCTCCGCACAGAAGTTCAGAGATATGAACAGCGATTTCGGAATAATCCCCACTCCGAAGCTTGACGATGAGCAGGAGAATTATTTCATCGAGCCTGATGTTACCAAGTGCATGGTAATCCCAACCACTGCGGGCGATCTCGAGAGAACCTCTGCTATACTCGAGGCTCTTTGCTACGAGGGCTATTCGTATCTGCGTCCGATATACTACGATACGATGCTTAAGAACAAGTATATGAGAGATGACGAGTCGATCGAAATGCTTGACAACTACATATATCCGAACATCGGTTATACTCTGAAGAGCGGTTCGGATACGCTCTCACAGGTGATGGGAACAATAAAGAACAGCGATAACGTCGCTTCGACATTAGCCTCGAATCAGGCTAAGATCGAGGAGGAGCTTGCGAAATACATCGAGCTGTTCCAATAATACTTCAAAAGCACAGACCGAAAAAAGCCTTCCGCACGATTTTGCGGAAGGCTTTTTATCATTCACTTGATGCCTTTGAAGCATTTGCTCTTCGGATGATCAGCTTCAAGGCGTATGGTATGAGACAGAGGGCTATAGTCAGTATGTATCCGTAACCGAGGCGGATAAAGAGCTTTACCGCCATTCCGGCAGACAGGCGGTAAGCGAGCGAATCCGCGAAGTACAGCAACAGCGGATGCCAGAGATATACAGAATAGGATATATTGTCGAGCGGTGCGATGAGCTTCGGAAGTGCGGTTTCGGAGAGCTTTACGCCGAGTGCGAAAAGGAAGCATATCGCCGCGAAGATATAAAAGGTGTGCGCCGTTTCGAGCCACCAAAGCCCGAGTCCGCGTGAGGTGTTTAGATAGGCAAGTCCGCTGTCAAGAGCTCCGGTAAGCAAAAAGAGCAGCGAGAGAGGGATGGCTCCGCGCTTTGCCTCGAGCCTTACCGCCTCATAGCAGCGTCCGACGACGAGTCCGAGACTCCACCAGAAAAGATAGGTCGTGAATATGCGGTCGCTGTAGATAAAGCTCTGACCGGGCTTCAGGACTGCTAATATTTCGGCGAAATATTGTCCGAAAAGCTGCGAGACAAAATAGGATATTATGAGGAACAGAGCCGTTTTTATCCCTGAGTCGAGCTTTTTCATGATCTGTCGCCAGAGCGGCGCGGTGATATAGAATTGAACGATCATCACCACGAAGTAAAAATGCGCAGTGATCGAGCCGGTGAAAAGCTCGGCAAAAAAGCTTTTCGGAGTATATGCGGCGTAATTCATGTATGAAAAATAGAGTGCATAAACAGCTGCGGCGATGAGATATGGAAGCACGACGCGCTTTAAGCGTCCGAGCAGATATTTGGGATAGGAAAAGGGCTTTTCAAGTCCGAGCGAAAGCTTCAGTCCGGCAAGAAATACAAAGCCAGAGACCGCACAGGAGCAGAGCCGCCATATGATGAATATAAGCGCGAATTTCGGTGAAGCCTTGTCAGCCGTGCTTATCGTTGACGAGGCGGCATGGATGAATATTACGAATAAGCAGAGAAGCACATTCATTATAGAAAGCTCCGATCTGCGCCGATCAGAATACATTTTTTATTACCTCCGCAATGGGTCAAATTTGATATCACACATAATATGATACACTAAAATCGGGCTATTGTCAACACATTTCTGTAAATACTTTAACTTCCTGTAACATTCACCCAAAACTCCTTGACAATTTCATTAAATCGGGGTATAATATAATGTAGGACAGTGTTTTCACTGCCCGAGATTCTCTTTATATATTTAAGAGGAAACCCGGCATCGGTCGATGTGCCGAGGCTGTCAGCTTCCGGAAAGGAAAAAAATCATGTCAGAAGAAGTTAAAAACACAGAAAAGGGCGGTATTTCCGTCGAGATCGAACACATATTCCCGATAATCAAGAAGTGGCTCTACTCCGAAAAGGAGATATTCCTTCGCGAGATCGTTTCGAATGCCTGCGACGCGGTGACAAAGCTCAAGCGTCTCTCGTCGCTCGGTGAGGCAAAGGACATCGCCGATGATTTTAAGATCACGGTCAAGATCGACAAGGAGGCGGGAACTCTCACCGTTTCGGACAACGGAATCGGTATGACCGAGGAGGAGGTCAGACGCTACATATGTCAGATCGCTCTTTCGGGCGCACTCGAATTTATCCAGAAGTACGAGGGCAGCGAGGATGATGCGGCAAAGGACGGTATCATCGGACATTTCGGTCTCGGCTTCTATTCCTCCTTTATGGTCAGTGACACGGTAGATGTCATAACCCGCTCGTACAAGTCCGAGGACGCGGTGAAGTGGGTCTGCTCAGAGGCGGGCGAATATGAGATCACGAAGGATTATTATCGTGCCGAGCGCGGAACCGATGTCGTTATGCACATCATGAAGGATGAGACCGAATTCCTCGATGAATACCGCATCCGCTCGATCCTTGAAAAATACTGCGCCTTCATGCCGGTCGAGATATATCTCGAGACCGTAAAAACCGAGGAGGAGCAGAAGAAGGAGGATGAGGCTAAGAAGGATGAGACCGCAGAGGACAAGACCGAGCCGAAGCCGATAAACGATATTCATCCGCTCTGGCAGAAGAATCCCTCCGACTGCACCGATGAGGAGTACGATCAGTTCTACCACAAGGTCTTCAACGACTACCGTGAGCCGCTTTTCCACATCCATCTGAACGCGGATTATCCGCTCAATTTCAAGGGAATACTCTACTTCCCGAAGCTTGCGCACGAATATGACAGCCTCGAGGGACAGGTAAAGCTCTATTACAATCAGGTATTCGTCGCCGACAACATCAAGGAGGTAATTCCCGAATATCTCCTCATGCTCAAGGGTGTTCTCGACTGCCCCGAGCTTCCGCTCAACGTATCGAGAAGCTATCTCCAGAACAGCGGCTATGTCGCAAAGATATCGGCGCACATCGTCAAGAAGGTCGCGGACAAGATCAATTCCATGTTCAACACCGATCGCGAGGGCTATGAAAAGCTCTGGAACGATCTCAAGACCTTCGTCGAATACGGCTGTCTGCGTGACCGCAAGTTCTATGAGCGTCTCAAGGATTCGATCATCTATCAGAACACCGACGGCAAGTATGTCACACTCAAGGAATATCTTGAGAATGCTAAGGAAAAGCACGAGAATACGATCTACTACACCGCCGACAAGACCGCTCAGGCGCAGTACATCGCAATGTTTGCCGCAGAGGGGATCGAGGTTGTCGTTCTCGACAAGATGATCGATACTCAGTTCGTAAATGTCATAGAGCAGGAGAACGAGGGAGTCAAGTTCGTCCGCATAGACGCGGATGTCGCTTCGGCACTCAAGGCAGAGGGAACCGCCGAGAGCAATGAAAAGCTCGTTGAGCTGTTCAAGAGGGTCAGCCAAAATAAGGAGCTCAAGGTAAGCTTTGAGCTGCTCAAGAACGCAAAGATCCCGGCTATACTCAATATCTCAGAGGAATCGCGCCGTATGGACGATATGATGAAGATGTACCGTATGTCCGGAAACGAGATGGGCGGAATGAATTTCCCGACCGATGCAACTCTCGTCGTAAACGCTTCGAGTCCGCTCATATCGCGTCTTTCGGGCGAGGTCGAGACCGATGAAGCAAAGGCGGAGAAGATCGCAAAGCAGATATACACGCTTGCACTCCTTTCGCAGAGACAGCTTACCGCAGACGAGCTTCAGTCCTTCCTGACCGACAGCTTTGATATGCTCGAGCAGCTCTGAATTATTCCAGTGAGGTGAAAATAAATGCCGTCTGTATACAGCGGACGAAAACTTAAGCTCTCGATATTCGGAGAGTCGCACGGCGAGGCGATCGGAGTCGTTATCGATGGATTTCCCGCCGGAATGAGAATAGACAATGAAGCGATCCTGACCCTGATGAAACGCCGTGCGCCCGGCGGCGCGCTTTCGACGGCACGGCGCGAGGCAGACCTTCCGAGGGTGGTCAGCGGAGTGTCCGACGGATATACGAACGGCTTTCCGATCTGTGCGATCATCGAAAACACAAATCAGCGCAGCGGAGATTATCAAAGGGTGACGACTCCGCGCCCGAGCCATGCGGACTATCCCGCACTGCTTAAATACGGTGAGCATACAGAGCTTCACGGCGGCGGACATTTTTCGGGACGCTTGACCGCTCCGCTCGTCTTTGCCGGAGGTCTTTGTATGCAGTATCTCAAGCAGAAAAGCGTCAGCGTTGCGGCGCATATAAAGCAGATGCTGAACGTGTCCGATCAGTCCTTTCCACTGCGTCCCAGCCGCAGTGAGCTGGAGGAGCTGAAGAGCCGCTCGATCCCGACGCTCGATCCGATGGCCGCAGAGGCGTTTGAAACGATAATCAAATCGGCGAAAATGCGCGGTGATTCGGTCGGAGCCGTTATCGAATGCGGGATGGTCGGTCTTCCAGCGGCTCTCGGTGAGCATATGTTCGGAAGCGTAGAGTCTTCACTTTCGCAGCTCTGCTTTGCGATACCCGGAGTAAAGGGCATCGAGTTCGGCGCGGGCTTTGAGTTCTGCCGTCTTTACGGCACGCAGGCGAATGATCTGTACGAATATCGCGACGGAAAGGTCGTTACCAAGACCAACAACTGCGGAGGCATCGTCGGCGGCATGACCACCGGAATGCCGCTCGTGTTCTCGGTAGCCATGAAGCCGACTCCGTCGATATTCGTCGAGCAGGATACCGTGGACATTGAAAAGCATGAGAATGTCAAGCTGGAGATAAAGGGAAGACACGACCCTTGCATCGCGCTTCGCGCCGTTCCGGTCGTTGAATCGGCGGCGGCGATAGCTATGACCGATCTCATGCTCGAAGCCGAAGGGAGAAGCCTCTGATGAATCCCGAAAGATTTGAACGCTCTGCCGCGATGATCGCCGAAAACCTTAAGCTGCTCGACAATGAGGCATCGTCCGCAGCCGAGCGAAGGATAGCGCAGCTCTCGGAGCTTGCGACTCTGATCTCGCAGGAGCCCGACATACTGCTCGACACCGACAGCCGAGAGGAGGATTTTTCCTCGCTGTTTGTTCGCGGAGCGATACCCGAGGCTTCGGTCGAGGAGGCAAGACCCTATCTCGAGGCGTATTATTCCTCGCAGCTTTTGTCCGACAAGCTCGCGGTCTGCCGCTTCCTCGCCGACTCGGCTGGAAGAGCGATTTCAGACTCGCTTCGCTGCTCGGCGAGCCGAACGGCTTTGCTCCGCTCAAAAAGAATCCGAGGATCGCATATCTTAAAAACACCTATACCGACAATGCCTTTTTGATCTTTTCAAAGGTCTTGGGAAATCCGTCGGTAAGCTATCAGAGCGATTTTGAATCGGTCTGCGAGGAGGTATATTACGGTCGCGCGGATATGTGCATACTTCCGCTCGACAGCTCGCGAGAGGCAAAGCTGATCGGCTTTTGCCGACTGATCGACCGATTCGAGCTCAAGATCGTGCTTTCCTGCGATGTCACCTCGTCAGATGGCGGAGTCACGACGCGATACGCACTGCTCAGAAAGAATCTGACCTTCCCGGAGACCCTTCCGCCCGAGAGCGATGCTCGGCTTTTGGAGCTGAGCTTTGTTCCGACCGAGGGGATAACACTTGCCGATGTCCTCTCCGCCGCCGCCGGCTTCGGTCTTGAGCTTTATAAGGTAGATGCGATACCCTTGACCTACAGTGACAATGAGTTTGCATACGATGTGATACTGCATTGTCCCGACCGCGCGGTCGAGCCGTTTGCACTGTTCATGGCTCTTGCCGCTCCACAGTACGAAACGCTCGGCGGTTATGCGCATATAAAGGGCTAATGGATCACAAAAATTTTCTTCGGCTTTTGAACGGTGAGCCTCATGCACCGACGATCTTCGAGCCGTTCCCGACCCGAAGGATCGTTACTCAGCTGATCTGGCGCGGCGGCGATGAGCTTTGGTCAACTCAAAGGCGCAGAACAGAGACGCTTATCGAATTTTACAAATACATACGCTCCGATGTTGTCGTTGTCGCTCCGAACGGAGAGCTTTCGGAGACTCTTTCGGCGGCTTTGCCCGAGGGGGGAAGCTTCGTTGTGATCTCGGACGATCCTGACGAGCTCGAGGCGGCGGCGAAATCCGAAAGGGTCTGCGCGCTTGCGACCTTCGGAGAGCATTTGAGCCTGAAAAAGCCGATGATCAAATTGACCGCCGAGGGCGTGAGCTTTGAGGCGGCTATGGAAGGCTCTAAGGGCTTTGACGCGGTATATTTGAGAAGCCTTGCTTCAAGCTCCGACCGCGTGATCCTCGGCGGTGTCGGAATGGATTTTATAAATTCGCACCCGCCGCTTGAGATATACGCTCGGATAACCGAGCTTTCGAAGAATCCGCACTGGGCGGTCGGAAGCGGGGGACTCGGAGAGGACGCGGAATATCTCGGATTTATTTCAATGCTCGGAATGTTCAATCGGCTTTCGAGCGAATATTCTCGGTAACAGCTAAATATAATATCAAAGCCGCGGTCGATGCGTTGAGCGTTGCCGGCGGCAGAATGAAAGGAATATAAAGACAATGGAAAAAGCATTCAGCTACAAAACCAGCGGTACCTGCGCCCGCGAGATCGAGTTCATTCTCGACGGAGACACCATTAAGAACGTGAAATTCATCGGAGGCTGCTCGGGAAACACTCAGGGCGTTGCCGCGCTCGTTGCCGGAATGAAGGTCGATGAGGCGATCTCGCGTCTCAAGGGCATCAAATGCGGCTTCAAGCCGACATCATGTCCGGATCAGCTTGCCACCGCGCTCGAGTCGGTAAAGGCAGAGGCAGTCGGATAATCTCTTTTGAAATCGAGAAAGGAATAACTGTACAAATGACATATAAGGAAAACTACCTGCGCTGGCTCTCCTGTGATAAGGTCGATGAGTCAACAAAAAATGAGCTTCGCGCTATCGCAGATAACGATGAGGAGATCAAATTCAGATTCGTAAAGGATCTCGAATTCGGAACCGCCGGACTTCGCGGTACGATGGTCGCCGGAACCAACGCGATGAACGTCTACACCGTTGCACACGCAACACAGGGTCTCTCTGCGCTCATAAATAAGCTCGGTGAGGCTGAGCGCGGCGTTGCGGTCGGCTACGATTCGCGCAACAATTCAAAGCTCTTTGCCGAGACTGCGGCGCGTGTTCTCGCGGCAAACGGTGTAAAGGTCAAGCTCTTTAAGGGCATCAGACCGACTCCGGTGCTTTCCTTCGCGGTTCGCGAGCTGAACTGCATCGCGGGAATAAACATCACCGCCTCGCACAATCCGAAGCAGTACAACGGTTATAAGGCGTACTGGGAGGACGGCGCACAGCTTCCGCCCGATCATGCGAAGACCGTTTCGGACTTTATCGCGGCTGCCGATATTTTCGATGATGTAAAGCTGATCTCGCTTGAGGAAGGACTTGCGAGCGGTATCATCGAGTACATCCCCGATGATTTCGACGAGAAGTATATGTCCAAGGTCATTGCCGAGGCGGTAAATCCCGAGGTCATTTCTAAGGTCGCCGATGAGCTTAAGATCGTTTACACTCCGCTTCACGGAACCGGATATCGTATCGTTCCCGAGGTATTAAAGCGCATCGGACTCAAGCACATCTATCCCGTAGAGGAGCAGATGGTGATCGACGGCGATTTCCCGACAGTAAAGTTCCCGAACCCCGAATATCCCGAGGTATTTGAGCTGGGAATAAAGCTTGCAGAGAATATCGGAAGTGATCTCATAATCGCGACCGACCCCGATGCAGACCGTACCGGAATAATGTCTCGCGACAAGAACGGAAAATTTGTCTGCCTCACCGGAAATCAGGTCGGCGCACTGTTGCTCGATTACATCATCAGCGCATACGAATCGACGAA
>CAYRKS010000012.1:0-18180 GCA_964424855.1 uncultured Lachnospiraceae bacterium | reverse complement strand
GAACATGAGCAGCCAGTCCTCGGGCTGTCCATCGACCTCGACCTTGATCTTTACCGAGCAGGCGTTTATCTCCTCGGACTCGTCGAGATTCTTGAGAACGCCGGTCTTCTTGAGGTACTTTGCGGCGATCGTTCCCATGTCCATGAGAGTGATGTTCTTCTTGCGTTCACCGTAGACCAGCTTGCGCTTTTCAAGATAGTCCTCGAAGGTCTCCTTAACGAAATCGTTTCCGAGCTTTACCTCGTCGATCGCGGTGAGGAAGGTGGTGTGGCGGCAGTGATCCGACCAGTAGGAGTCGATGAGTCTGATCTCGGAGATAGTGGGGTCGCGCTTTTCCTCATTCTTAAAATAGCTCTGACAGAATACAACATCGTCGTAATCCATTGCGAGTGCGTATTTGTCGAGGAAGGCGTGAAGCTCGTCCGAGCCGTAGGAAATGAAGCCCTCGATGGTATCGACGGTCGTCGGGATGTCAAAGCTCTCGGCGAGTGTCTCGGGCTTTTCGAGAGCTGCCTCGCGGCTCTCGACCGGGTTTATAACATAAGCCTTTATCCTTTCAAGCTCCGCATCGCTGAGCTTTCCCGAGAGGATGTAAACTCTCGCGGTTCTGACCGCCGGACGCTCCTCATAGGTGAGAAGCTGTATGCACTGTGCGCAGGAATCGGCTCTCTGGTCAAACTGACCGGGGAGATATTCGACCGCGAAAACGTGATCGTCCGCCTTTATCTCGGGCTGATCGAAGACGAGATCGCTCTGCGGCTCGGAAAAGATGGTGCTTTTAGCCTTTGCAAAGACCTCGGAGGATATGCCCTCCACGTCATAGCGGTTGAGCAGACGTACCTCCTCGAGCGAGGTGATCATGAGATTTTCGCGGATGTCCGCAAAAAGAGCTCTCGCCTCGACCGCGTGTACCGGCTGCTTTTCGACGAAAATTCTGTAAACCATAGTAAGACTCCTTAATTTATTTTATAAGCCCGGTCAAACTCTGAAAACAAAGCTCTCGGCTTCGTTTTGAGCAAGTTAAGCCTCTATACTATATTATATCACAAAATGTGCGCAAATGCAAGCATTTACGCACAATTCTCAAAAACTAATTATTGCGCTTTTTGAAAAGCCGCCTCGATTCAGACTATAAAGCCGGTGTAGGCGTTGTCCTCAAAGCCGTTGAGCTTTACGTTTTTGACCTGACCGTGAAGATCGTCGGTCGTTATAACTCTAACCTCGAGGAATTCGTTCGTGTGTCCTATGGCTCTGCCGTCCTCGCAGGTCTCGAAAAGCACCTCGCGCTGCTGACCGACATAGCCCTCCGCAAGACCGAAGGCGACCTCGTGTCCGACCTTTTCAAGCCTTGCAAGACGCTCGTTCTTGACCTCCTCATCGACCTGATCGAACATATCGAATGCCGCAGTCATCGGACGCTTTGAGTAGGGGAAAACATGAAGGTGAGCAAAGCCGACCCTTCTGACCAGCTCCTCGGTCTCGAGATAGTTCTCCTCGGTCTCCCCCGGGAAGCCGACGATTATGTCCGCGCTGAAGGTGACCCCGGGGATAGACTTCTTTATATAATCGACATTTTCGAGGATCATATCGGCGTTGTACTTGCGTCTCATTGCCGCCAGCACCTCGGACGAACCCGACTGGATCGATAGGTGGAAGCTGGGACACAGATGCTCGAGCGATGCGAGCTTATCGACCAGCTCGGGCTTCATCACCGACGGGTCGAGAGAGCCGAGACGTATGCGCTCGATGCCCGGGATCTTATCGACATCTGCAAGCAGCTCTCCGATACGGTAATCCTCGCCGAGATCCTTTCCGTAGGAGCCGGTCTCGATACCCGTGAGAACGACCTCGCGGTAGCCGTTTTCGACCAGACCGCGAACCTCGGAAATCACATCCGCAGGAGCCTTTGAGCGAACCTGACCGCGTGCCAAAGGCACGGTGCAGTAGGCACAGCGATTGTCACAGCCGTCCTCGATCTTAACATACGCGCGAGTGCGCTCGGAGTGGGTTATAGTCATAGGCTCAAAGGCTGCGCCCTTTATGTCCTCTACCTTTATGTCCGCAGCCGCGTTCTTCGTTCCCGAGGCGATGAGACCGAGAGCCGCATCTACCAGACGGAGCTTGTTGCTGTTTCCGCAGATAAAGTCAACACCGTCGATCCCCGCAGTCTTTGCGGGATTGAGCTGAGCATAGCAGCCGGTGACAAGGACATATGCCTTCGGATTGTGCCTTGCGGCGCGGCGGATCATCTGACGTGCCTTGCGGTCGCTCTCTGCCGTTACGGTGCAGGTGTTTATTACATATATTCCGCATTTTTCGGAGAAGCGTCCGATTATGAAGCCGTATTTCTTAAATTCCTCGGCGATCGCTTCGCTTTCATATTGGTTTACCTTGCAGCCGAGCGTCATTATGCCCACTCGTCTGTATATACTACTCGTTTCTATTTTTATAACCATAGCCTTTGCAAAGCAAGGCATCCCTTTCTCTAACCTTAAGAGCCCTGCGCGCCATAATCTACATCGGTAGGACATAAATCGCCGACGCTCTCTTCTCTAAGAAAAGATGTATTTTTGAGTAATATATATTGTAACATTTTTTGAGTTTGATGTAAATATCAAAAACAGCTGAACTTTGTGCCAAATAGTCAAATTTTAATGACAGTTTTCAACAACATACACAAAAATATCGGGTTTTTGTTCAGTTTGAGCTGTACTCAGAGGTCAGACGCTCGTAAAGTCACTCAATATATGTGACCCCGCCGTCGGTCTTTTTCTTGCTTTTTTCGGAAAAATCCACTATCGGGAAGCGTCTCAGCTCGGCGATACATTCCACCTGTGCCGATGCCGCCTCGATACCGCATGGGATGAATTTTTCCTCGGCGAACACGTTCTCGACCGCAGCATCGAGCTTCTTCATGGCATTGTCGAAGGGGTTTCCGTAGCTTATCTCGCGACCGTCCGAGAGCCGTCCGACTATGCCGCCCGTGGTCTCGTCAAAGCTGATCACGCCGTTTTCGAAGCGATACTCGAAGATCGGCTCGAGATTTTTCTCGGTCGAGTGCGAGGCGATATAGAGTGCCGACGCGCCGTTTTCGAAGCCGCAGCGGATTATCGCCGTGTCGAAATTCTCGATCGGATTTGCGCGGAAAAGCTCGGCTTCAACACTGCTCGGCTCGAGCGAGCCGTCGAGGGTCTCTCCGAGTGTGAAGAAGATATTGTGGAGATAGTGCGCCGCCGCGTTGTTTGCCACACTGTCGAGGATGAGAGTGCCGTCCGAGGCGGCTATCTTGCCCGCCCAGCCGGTGCCGCGCTTGAAATACGCCTCGTTTCGCGGCCAAAGCACCATAGTTTTGAGGAGCTTCGGAGCCTTGTAAAGTCCCGACATAACATCGCGCTTCATATTCAGTATAGCGTCGCTGTGCGACCACTGATAGCCGATCATCACGAATTTTCCCGAAGCGTCACGCGCCGCCTTGAGCCTTTCAATGTCCCCGACATCACCCGTCATCGGCTTTTCGCACAGGACGTTCGCGCCGTTTTCGAGAGCCTCGAGTATCATTTTGGTGTGGAACTGTATCGGGGTCGCGATGCAGGCGAGATCGCATCTGTTCTCGGCGAAAAATTCGCCGGTGGTCTTGTACAGCCTCCAGCCGCGCTCCGCCGCCGCACCGAGCTGCTTTTCGTTCGGAAAGGGCTCGACCAGACCGACGACCTCTGCTCTGCCCTCGTCCGAGAGCTGCTTGAGACGATTGAAATAAAGCTCGCCGTAGCCTCCGATGCCCGCGAGCATGACCTTTGCTTTGTTCATAAAATCCTTCTGCCTTTCATGTTTTTTCGATCGCTCGGATCGATATGCTTTTAATGAAATTATAAAGCCCGAAGCCTTAAAAGTCAAGGCTTCGGGAAAAAGCGTGTCTTTTTTTATTTTGAGCCGAGATAACGGGTCGAAAACCTAAACCGTCATCAGAGCATACGGTTCACTACCTCACGGAGCTTGAGTATGTATTCGCGGCTTCTCGGATAGCTCTTGAAGGTCATAGGCTCGGCACAGCCGAAATCGACGAGAGCGGTCACGGTGTCGCGTCCGAGCTTGCTCTCGAGGAGCTGAAGCGCGCGCATATCCTGAAGTGCCTCGTAGAAGAGGAGAGCGTGGAGCGAGCCGACCGCACGTCCGTCCTTTCCGGGATATACCGAGAAGGTATCGCCTGCGGGTACCCAGCCGTCGCCCGAGAGATCGAGATAGGGGTTGACCTCGGAGAGCGAGCCCTGAGAATACCAGAAGTTGAAGCCCCACTGCAAAAAGCCCTTGATGTCGTACTTATAGAGCTGCTCGCCGAGTATTCTCGTGCGCTGACCCGGCATTGCGACCATGCGGTTCGATACCTCATAGTTCTGACCGCAGCAATAATAGGTCCAAAGCTCGGGAACGTGATTTTCGAGGAAGGGTACGATGTGGTTCGTCGCGGGGACGGGATTCTCGACCGCGCCGCTCTGATAGAATTCAAAGTTCGAGAGCGCGTCAATGATCTTATAGTCCTTGAGAAGATCGGCAACGACATTTTTCGCCGCGGTGTAGGATTCGAGCTGAGAGAGCTGCGGCTCGTCCGAGATGTGGAACCAGCACTGCTTGTCTACGCCCAGACGCTTAAGCTCCTCGACGAGCGCGGCGGTGAAGGGACGTATGAACGCGCGGTAAGCCTCACCGGTCGCATCGGTGTCCCAGCCGAATATACGCTTGGTCTCGCCGTTTTTATCGATCGCAACGACCTTCGGAGCGTGTATCGCGCCCCACTGAGAGAAGAGGTGGGATATCTCGAAATACTTTATACCCTTCGAAAGCGCGAGGGAGATGTAGCGTTCGAGCTTTTCGAAGCCGAACTCATAGCCGTCCTCGGTGAGCCTTACCTCGACGAGCTGAACGGTGGGACGCTCATGTCCGACCGCGGTATCGAGCGGAGGAGTGAGAACGGGAGTGAGGAGCATATTGACTCCGCAGCTCGAAGCCGCCTCCATGTAGTTTCCGATAAGCTCCCAGTGACGCTCGGAGAAGACCTCACAGCCGTAATAGGTTGCGATGCAGTCGTTGTGGAACCACTGAGTGTGTATGAGCGTCTGCTCGGGAAGGAGCGCGTCAACGACCTTTATTTCGATCGTGGAGGAGGAGCTGTCGCCCTCATCGGTCATTATGCCGACCGTCAGGCTGTAGTCGCCCGGGGTTATGCCGTCGCGGCACTCGAGGGTTATCATAAGGCTGCGAAGCTCGAGCCTTGTAGCAACGATCGAATCGCCCGGCTTTACCTCGGTGAGAAGGTCGGGATAAAGTCCCGGCTCCTTTCTGAGATAATCGTCATCGACCGCGCCGGTGAGGACTACCGGAACGTATCCGATCTTGAAGACCCGCGCATATTTCGCAAGCTCGCCCGAGATAAAGAGCGCACCCGCGACTCTTTCGACCTCATTCGGGGAGTAGGCGAGCTGGAAGGAGAGACGCTCGTTTCTGAGCATCGAAAGAGCGGCAAGCTCGGTCTTGCTCTCGAGAGCCTCATCGGGGAAGCACTTCTCCATCGAGGAGAGTATTTTGGTTTTGACAAGTGACATTGTAAAAGCCTCCGTAAAAAATTATTTTGGTTTTTATTATCTTATTCAGCTCCGCTTCCAGGTAGAGGGAGCGAGGAGCATCAAAAGCGGAAATATCTCAAGTCTTCCGGCGAGCATATCAAAGGACAGCAAAAGCTTTGAAAAGCCGCTCATCGCCGCAAAGCCTCCGGCGGGTCCGACCTCACCGAGTCCGGGTCCGACATTGTTCAGACAGGTCGCGACCGCCGTAAAGCCGGTCACAAGGTCGCATTCCTCGACAAGCTCGACAAAGAACAGCGTCGCGACGAAAAGCATCGCATATACCGACATATACGCACTCGTTCCGCGAAGCACCTCGGCTTCTACCGGCTTTCCCTCACTGCGCACCTTTATTATCGCACGGGGATGGAGCATATATTTTATCTCGCTAAGTCCCGATTTCACGAGCAGTATCAGCCGCCCGAGCTTTATTCCTCCGCAGGTCGAGCCGACGCACGCGCCGCAGAACATCAGCAACACAAGCACGGTCTTGGACAAAGCGGGCCATTGGTTGAAGTCGCAGGTCGAGTAGCCGGTGGTCGAGATTATACTCGTCACCTGGAAAAAGGCATAGCGTACAGCCTCTCCCGCGCCCGAGAAAAGCGAACGGATGTCGAGCGCGATAACTGCGGTCGAGCCGCCGACGATGATCAAAAACCATCTCAGCTCCTCGCTTTTTATGACCTCGGAGACCTTTCCGAGCAGCAGGAAATAATAAAGGTTGAAGTTTATGCTGAAGATGACCATGAATATCGCGGTCACCCATTCAATGTACGCACTTTCGTAGTGCGCCATGCTGTTGTTCCAGATCCCGAAGCCTCCGGTTCCGGCTGTTGCGAAGGAGGTAAGCAGGCTGTCAAAGAGCGGCATACCGCCGAAAAGCAGCAGCACGATCTGAACCAGCGTGAGGACTATGTATATCCCGTAGGTTATGCGCGCGGTGTGGCTGATCTTTGAGACGAGCTTTCCGACCTTGGGTCCCGGGACCTCGGCGCGCATAACGTGCATGAGCTTCACCGAGCGCGTATCCGCCTGCGGGAGTATCGCAAGGACGAAGACCAGAACGCCCATTCCGCCGATCCAGTGGGTAAAGCTTCGCCAGAACAGCAGCCCCTTCGAAAGCCCCTCGTCATCGGTAAGTATCGTCGCTCCGGTCGTGGTAAAGCCCGAGACCGTTTCGAAAAGGGCATCGATGAAGGAGGGTATCTCGCCGCTCAGGGTAAAGGGCAGTGCGCCGATTATCGAGAGTATTATCCAGGAAAGTCCGACCGTGACAAAGCCGTCTCGGGCGTATATCGAGGTCTCGGACGGACGCTTAAGAGTGACGAGCGTTCCGAGGACTATCGCAAGCGCGGCGGGTATGAGCAGAGCTATCGCCGCGTTCTCACCGTATATCAGTGAGCAGACGAAGGGCAAAAGCATCAGCACGCCCTCGACTCTGACAAGCTGTCCGATAATGTATGAGATCATACGGTAATTCATGAGAATGTGCTTTCCTTTACTGTAAAATGTCCGAGAGATCGTCCAGAGCCTCGCCGCTCTGCTTTGTAACGACGATAACGCTGTCTCCCGCCTCGATCGTGTCGGAGCCGTGCGGGTAGATTATCCTGTCCTTGCGGATTATGCAGACGAGCAGGAGATTCTTTCTGAGCTTCATGTCCTTTATCGGGACTCCCAGAGCCTCAAAGCTGTCCGACGCGGTGAATTCAAGAGCCTCCGCCTTGCCGTCAACGATCTTGTAAAGGGTCTGTATCGAGCTTCCCTCGGTGTTTCCGAGTGCGCGGAGATAGCGCAGGATATTGTTCGCCGAAATGTTTTTCGGGGAGACTATGCACTCGAGACCGATCGAGGAGAGCGTCTTCATTATGTTGAGGTGGTTTATCTTGGTTATGACCTTATCGACCCTGCGGGTGCGGGCGAACATCGAAATTATTATGTTCTCCTCGTCTATTCCCGTGAGAGCGACGCTCGCGTCAACTCCGTCTATTCCCTCCTCGATGAGAACGTCACCGTCGGTGCCGTCGGCGTTTATCACCATGACCTTCGGCAAAAGCTCCGAAAGCTCCTCGGCGCGCGCGCGATCCGATTCGACCAGCTTTACCTTTATCCCCGCGTCGCAGAGCATACGCGAGAGGAAGAAGGCTATCTTTCCGCCGCCGATTATCATAACGCTTCGGATCGGCTTCTGCATTATCCCGAGCTTCGTGCAAAAGGCGGCAAGCTCGGTGTGCGAGGCGGTCAGATGGATCATATCGCCCTCCTTGAGGACGAAATCACCCGAGGGGATCATTACCTCGTCCCCGCGTCTCACGGCACAGATAAGCACTCCCACGCCGTAGAGCGACGGCAGGTCGCAAAGCCGCTTCTCGCAGAGCGGATGTCCCTCGTCAAGGCGTATCTCGGCGAGATCGACCCTTCCCTTCGCAAAGGTGTCTATCTTGACCGCGGCGGGAAATTGGATTATTCTGAGTATCTCGGAGGCGGCATCGAGCTCGGGATTTACCGCCATAGACAGTCCGAACTCCGAGCGCATGAATACCATTTGCTCGGCATAGTCGGGGTTTCGCACACGAGCTATCGCGTGTCTGACACCGAGCTTTCGCGCGACCATGCAGCAGATTATATTAAGCTCGTCCGAGGCAGTCACGGCGACTATGAGCTTTGCCTGCTCGGCTCCCGCCTCGCTCAGCACCGAATTGCTGCCGCAGTTCCCGGCAACGCCCTTGACATCATATTCGTTTACGATATCCTCGATTATCTGTGCATCGCTGTCTATGACCACGACATCGTGTCCCTCCTTCGACATATACGAGGTGAGAAGCTCTCCGACCTTTCCGCAGCCTGCTATTATTATGTTCATTACAACCGTTTGAGCCGAGTACGGCTCAATATCCTTTTTCTGTTATTGTTTTTGACGAGACAAAGCCGCGCCACCTATATTGTACTACACTTTCAAGAAAAAATCAATAGCTTTTACGAGATTTTTTCAAAAACCCCTTGACAAAAACGTAAAAGTGTGGTATCATATATCTGTACTAACACAAATAATACAGCTATTACGGAGGTGAAGATATTGGGCGTTATAAGCGTCGATACACGAAGTCGGCAACCCATCTACGAACAGCTTTGCGAAAGCATACGCCGCTCGATACTCTCGGGACAGATACCGCCGGGGTCACAGCTCCCGAGCGTCCGCTCGCTCGCGGGCGAGCTTGCGATAAACCCGAACACCATACAAAAGGCATACGCCGAGCTCGAGCGTCAGGGAGTCATCTCCTCGCTCCCGGGTCGGGGCAGCTTCGTTCCCGACAGCATAGATGGGATATGCACAAGCGAGCGAAAGCAGCTGCTCGAACGGCTCGAAAAGGCACTCGTCGAGGCAAGGAGCGCGGGAGTTTCGAGGGCTTCGATCCTCGAGCTTCTCGACAAGCACTTTCAAGAGGACAATACAAACGAAAGGCAGGAAAAATAATTGATAGCTATTAAGGATGTTTCAATGACCTACGGAAGCTCGGGAAGCAAGGTACGTTCGCTCGAGCACGTGTCGGCAACCATAAACGACGGCTCGATCTTCGGTCTCATCGGCTCGAACGGCTCGGGAAAATCGACGCTGCTTCGAATAATGTCGGGAGTTATAAAGCCCGAGAGCGGCTCGGTCGAATACGACGGCAGAGCGGTGTTTGAAAACGAGCTCGTGAAGCAGGATATATTCTGTCTGCACGACGAGCAGTATTTCTTCCCCGGCTCCTCGATAAACGAGATGAGAGCCTTTCTCAAGACGGTACGCACAGGCTTCTCGGACGAGAGCTTCAACAAGCTTCGCGATATCTTCAAGCTCGACTGCGACCGAAAGCTCAGTACCTTCTCAAAGGGAATGAAAAAGCAGGCCTCGGTCATGCTCGCCATCGCCTCGAGACCGAGATATCTCCTCTGCGACGAGACCTTTGACGGACTCGATCCGGTCGTAAGACAGCTGGTCAAGCGCATACTCGCCGAGGAATCGGCTGACGGTAAAATGACCGTTCTCATCGCCTCGCACAATCTGCGCGAGATGGAGGACATCTGCGACTCGGTCGCGCTTTTACACAAGGGAGAGCTGCTCTTCGAGCGTGAGCTTGACGACATGAAGCTCGGTCTGCACAAGGTGCAGGCGGTCTTTGACGAGGGCTTCGAGGTCGATGAATTAAAGAGCCTTCAAATAATGAGCTACGAACGCCGAGGGAGCCTTGTCACCTTCATCGCACGCGGTGACAGAAGCGGCATCGAGGACTTCCTTCGCGCAAAATCTCCGACCTTCTTTGAGCTCATACCGCTGACGCTCGAGGAAATATTTATCTGTGAAATGGAGGAAAAGGGCTATGACTTCTCAAAGCTCGTATACTGAGCCGAGGCGCGCAGGCTTTTTGCCGCTGCTGCTCAACACGATAAAGCGCAGATGGACGACCGCGCTGCTCATCGCGATAATAATGTTCTTCGTCCTTCCCGTTCCTCTGCTCATGCTCTTCTCGGAGGCTCAGAGGCACGACCAAGCACTTTTCGATATCGCACGGCAATGGGGAGAGGTCATCCGCTTCCCGCTCGTTCCGATAGTCTCGGTGCTTGCGGTGGTAATCGCCTGCGTCATGCAGAGATATCTTCACAACAAGGTCTCGATCGACTTCTTCCACAGTCTTCCGATCTCGAGGACACGCCTCCTCGCCTCTCAGCTCTGCTCGGGCTACATTCTTCTCATGATCCCGACGCTTATAATGTTCCTCGCCGCTATGCTGATCATAGCTGTGAACGGTGCGATGAGTGGGGAGCTTATGAGGCTTGCGCTGATCGCGCTCTTTGAGTCGGTGATCTATTCCCTGCTTTTTTACTCGATCGCCTCGCTCGTCGGTGTCGTGACCGGAGTTACCGCGGTGCATCTGATCCTGACGGCGGTAGCGATATTCATTGTTCCGCTGATCTATGTTTTCGTCGTGCTCTTCGCGCAGATCTTCGTCGAGCATATGTGGCTCGAGTATTATCTTGAGATGAAGGTACTGGTCAATCTCTCGCCCGTGCTCAGATTCTGCTGTGTCGCGGATAATCTCAATCTCATCGAGGTCATGCTTTTCCTGATATTCACTGTGATCTTCTTCGCGCTGACCTTTTTCGTCTGCAAACGCTTCAAGAGCGAACGCGCGGGTACCTCGGTCATCTTCGCTCCGCTCGGTGAGGTCATAAAATATCTCCTGGTCTTCCCTATGACCCTCGCGGGCGGTCTGCTCTTCAACGCTATAATGAACAACGGCATTTGGATGCTCTTCGGAATGCTCTGCGGCGGTATTCTGACCTTCATGCTGGCAAACACGATCCTCAACAAATCCTCCAAGGCAATGTTCAGAGGACTCAAGGTATTGCTCGGCTACGCGGTGGTCTTCGCGGCGGTGCTCTTGATCGCGGTCTCGAATGTCGCTCGGACAAACAAGGCGATAAACGGCTCGCTCTCGAAGGTAGAGCTTATCCTCGATGACAACACTACCCTCATCTCGTTCACCGACAAGGAGGTCATTGAGGCGGCGAGAAAGCTCTATAACGAGCGCACCGAATACTCGTCGGGCAGAGATTTCTACGAGCTTTACGGTGATCAGCTTTACGGTGAGGATTACGATATGTATTACCTCGATGATTGCTATCAGCGGCTCGATATGAAGGTGGTATTCCATCCGACCGTCGGTATCCCGACCGCAAAGGATATCTCCATCTACAACAAGAACGAGCTTGCCGATGCCGTAAAGACCATCCTTGACAGCGAGGAGTTCAAGACTCAGTATACCGAAAGACTCGCCTCGGTGGACAACCGGTCAAACCTTCGCCGTATGACAAGCATCTACTCCATGAGCTTCGAGGAGGATCGCTGCTACTACAACGACATCAATGTCTGGAGCTACGAAAACGATTCTCTGCGTCCCGAGTTCAAAGCCCTTCCGAGCGCGCTCATTACCGACGCAAAAAAGGTCGGCTTCGATTTCTTCAATCAGACCACCTTCGGCTTCATCAATCTCAGAGTGCCGAGCGAGGACGACCGCAACTACATCGATTCGTCCCACAGCTATCTCTACGTTCCGATAAGCCTCATGACCGACAACACCCTCGAGGTTTTCCACAAGGCGGGCTTATCCAATGTTTCGCCCGAGGACTTCATCGAAGCCTTCGCGGGCACGATAACGGAGGTCAAGGTATATGACCGTGAAACGGGCGAGACGATGACCTTCGACAAGCTCTCGGACAAGACCGAGCTTCTCGGCTCGGTCGCACTGCTCGGCGGTCAGACCTACGATAGTATCTGCCAGCTCACTCTCATCGAGCCGAGATATTTCGTAACGTACACCCAGGAATACAGCTCGGAGGAGCTTATCCCCGCAGAGGATGTTGTCTTTGACTCCGAAACGGGCAATTACGTCCTCGCCGAGACAGGAGAGATAATAGACGGCGGCAATGTCACCGGCACTCACACACGCGAATTTTCGACCTTCTTCAGACTCGGAAGCGTCCCGAGCCTCGTTGAGGGCTGACACACAAAAAATACGGGCGATTTTCGCCGACAAGGGCTTGCGGTCAAAGATCGCAGCCCTCGTTTTTTATTTGTTAGGTAAGCTTTTTGCCGCACTTTATCTGTGTACGATATAATCGCATCAGTTGTAAACTAATTGCAACAAATTTTTATATCCTCTTGAATTTTACGGAAAAATAAAGTATAATATATTGGTTTACTTCCGGGCTTTCGGTAAACTAATTTATCTAAGTAACAGACCGCTCCGAAGCCCACGGATTTTCGGTCTAATAAAAGAAAGGAAACGATATAATGCTGAAAAGACTCGCCGCCTGCGTCAGGGAGTACAAGACTCCGACCATTCTGACGCTCATCTTTATAATCGGCGAAGCGGTGATCGAAACGCTGATACCCTTCATTACCGCAGACATGGTAAACCAGATCAAAGACGGCGCAGAGATGAAGACGATAGTCCTTATCGGACTGAGGCTCGTTATAATGGCGTGCATTTCTCTCGCCTGCGCAGGTCTGGCCGCATACAACTGTTCCAAAGCCTCTGCCGGCTTTGCGAAGAATTTGAGACACGATATGTTCGAACGCATACAGGACTACTCCTTTGACAATATCGACAGGTTCTCGTCCTCGTCGCTCGTCACTCGTATGACCACCGACGTTTCGAACGTTCAGATGTCCTTCATGATGCTCATACGCACGGCTATACGCAGCCCGCTCATGCTTATATTCTCGATAATCATGGCATTCTGTATGGGCGGCTCACTCGCAGTCACCTTCGTTATCGTCGTTCCGGTGCTCGTTATCGGTCTTCTCACGGTGGCAAAGAAGGCAATGCCCGCCTTCCGCAGTGTATTCAAGAAATACGACCGACTCAACGAATCGATCGAGGAGAACGTCCGTGCAATGCGCGTCGTTAAGGGCTTCTCGCGCGAGGACTATGAGAAGGAAAAGCTCACCGCCGCGTCCGAGAGCATTCGCAAGGACTTCACCAAGGCGGAGCGCATAGTTGCCTGCAACAACCCTCTGATGCAGCTCTGCGTCTACTTCAACATGGTATTCATCCTGCTCGTCGGCTCGAAGCTCATAATCTCGAACAGCGGCACCACCATCGATGTCGGACAGCTCTCGGCTATGATCACCTACGGTATCCAGATACTCATGTCGCTCATGATGCTCTCGATGATCTATGTCATGCTCACGATGTCCGCCGAGTCGGCAAAGCGTATCTGCGAGGTGCTTAATGAGACCTCGACCATCGTTTCGCCCAAGAACGCGGTAAAGACCGTGAAGGACGGCTCGATCGACTTCGGCGGTGTATCCTTCAAGTACTCCGAAAAGGCAGATCGCTTCGCGCTTGCGGATATCGATCTCCACATAAAGTCGGGAATGACCGTCGGTATAATCGGCGGAACCGGCTCGAGCAAATCGACTCTCGTATCGCTCATCCCGCGTCTTTACGATACTACCGAGGGAAATGTCAAGGTCGGCGGAGTCGATGTCCGCGACTACGACCTCGATACCCTTCGCAGCTCGGTCGCAATGGTTCTCCAGAAGAATCTCCTCTTTGCCGGAACGATAGCCGAGAACCTGCGCTGGGGCAATCCCGACGCGACCGACGAGGAGCTGGTCGAGGCCTGTAAGCTTGCCTGCGCCGATGAATTTGTCTCGTCCTTCCCCGACGGCTACAGCACTCACATCGAGCAGGGCGGTACCAACGTATCGGGCGGTCAGAAGCAGCGTCTGTGCATCGCGCGTGCGCTCCTCAAGAAGCCGAAGATACTCATCCTCGACGACTCGACCTCTGCGGTCGATACCAAGACCGACGCTCTCATTCGCGCCGGCTTCAAGAAATTTATCCCCGAGACCACAAAGATAATAATCGCTCAGCGCATTTCCTCGGTCGAGAATGCCGATCTCATAATCGTCATGGACGGCGGTAAGGTAGCTTCCGTCGGAACTCATGAGGAGCTGATCCGCACGAGCGACATCTACCGCGAGGTCTACGAATCTCAGAAGGGAGGAAAGGCTGATGAATAATCGCGCAAATGTAAACATGAAGGGCGGCTCCGCTCCCAAGGGACATGGTCGTCCCAAGGCAAAGCCCGGAACCATGAAGCGGGTCATAAAGCTCCTTTTCGAGTCCTATCCCGTGCTTGTTCCGCTGACCGCCTTCTGCATACTCTTCTCGGCGGTTGTATCCGCGATACCCGCGGTATTTATCCAGAATGTACTCGAGGTCATCGAGAAATGGTATGTCAGCGGCGACTGGGCTTCGGCAAGCCGTGAGATAATCCCGATGATCGGTATACTCATCCTGCTCTATGTCCTCTCTCTCGCGGCGATAACCGCACACACACAGCTCATGGCGTACATCACGCAGGGCTTCCTCTCCAAGATGCGCATAAAGATGTTCGACGGTATGCAGTCGCTCCCGATAAAATACTTCGACACCAACAAGCACGGCGACATCATGAGCTACTACACCAACGATATCGACACCCTTCGTCAGCTCGTTTCTCAGTCGCTCCCTCAGCTCCTTCAGTCGGGAGTCACCTTCATCACCGTCCTTTCGATAATGCTCTGGTACAGCGTCCCAATGACACTTCTCGTACTGCTCGGAGTCATTATCATGGTCTTCGTTTCCAAGAAGGTCGGAGGCGGCTCGGCGCGCTTCTTCATCAACCAGCAGAAGGCGGTCGGTAAGGCAGAGGGCTACATCCAGGAGATGATGAACGGTCAGAAGGTCGTAAAGGTCTTCTGTCACGAGGACGCGGTCAAAGCCGATTTCAGCACGATAAACGATGAGCTTTTCAATGCGTCCTTCAAAGCAAATGCCTATGCCAATATGCTCGGACCGATAATCATGAACATCGGAAACCTGCTCTATGTTCTCGTTGCGGTATTGGGCGGTCTCTTCCTGCTTTCGGGTCTCCCGAACATCAGCATCTCGGGAATGGCGTTCAGCATCTCAATGCTCGTTCCCTTCCTCCACATGACCAAGCAGTTCACGGGAAGCGTCAACACGCTCTCTCAGCAGATATCCGCGATCGCTATGGCTCTCGCGGGTGCGGATCGTATCTTCACCCTGATGGATGAGACTCCCGAGGTCGATGACGGCTACGTCACCCTCGTTAATGTCGATGACAACGGCAACGAGACCACCGAGCGCACTCATCACTGGGCATGGAAGCATCCCCACTCCGCAGACGGCAGCATCACCTACACTCCTCTGAGAGGCGATGTAAGACTCAACGAGGTCGATTTTGCCTATGTTGAGGGAAAGAACGTGCTGACCGATGTTTCGGTCTACGCCGAGCCGGGTCAGAAGGTCGCATTTGTCGGTGCTACCGGTGCGGGCAAGACGACCATAACCAACCTCATAAACCGCTTCTACGACATTGCCGACGGCAAGATCCGCTACGACGGCATCAACATCAACAAGATAAAGAAGTCCGACCTTCGCCGCTCGCTCGGCATAGTTTTGCAGGAGACCAACCTCTTCACCGGAAGTGTTATGGAGAACATACGCTACGGTCGGCTCGATGCTACCGATGATGAGTGCATCGCGGCGGCAAAGCTCGTCGGCGCGGACGATTTCATCACACGTCTTCCCGAGGGCTACAAAACCGAGCTGACGAACAACGGCGCAAACCTCTCTCAGGGTCAGCGTCAGCTCATTGCGATAGCGCGTGCGGCGGTCGCGGATCCTCCCTGTCTCATCCTTGACGAGGCTACCTCATCGATCGACACCCGAACCGAGGAGATCGTTCAGCGCGGCACGGACAAGCTCATGGAGGGACGCACGGTATTCGTCATAGCTCACCGTCTCTCGACCGTCCGCAACTCAAACGTCATCATGGTTCTCGACCACGGAAGGATAATCGAGCGCGGAAGTCACGAAAAGCTCCTCGCCGAAAAGGGCGTTTACTATCAGCTCTACACGGGAGCGTTCGAGCTCGAGTAAAGTAGTTTGCACGGCTTCGCCTTTAGAGTGAAGAGTGAAAAGTGAATAGTGAATAGTGAAGGAAACGACTTGACGCGGTGCGTCAAGTCGTTATTTTTATGTCGCGCTTTGCGCGACGGAGTTAAGAGTTTTGCGCGGCGTTTCCGCGCAGGTGGCACTACTAATTTTTGGAAAGGATTTTTGGAGCAAATTTTAGTGGCTGTTGCACAATGGATTGTAATTTGCAAAAATATAGTATGTGCATACACAACAAAAAGGTGGCACCGGTGGCAGTGGCACTTGCTTTTTTGTATTCGTCAGAGATTTTGTGAGAGCTTATTATTTTACAGCTATTCGCTCTTAACTCTTAACTCTCAACTCTCAACTCTTAACCATCCACTCTTCCCCCTTCACTCCCCCGCCGTTCCTATCCCCTTGAAGCCTCTGACCTTCTTTCCGCGGTGGACTATGCACTTGCTGTATTCTATACCGTACTCGAGGTCGTTCATCTTGAGATAGCCTATCATAGCGTTTATCTGACAGGGGAAGACTGCGTTGTCAACACACCAGGCTCTGTATATATCGTAAAGCTCTCGCGAGGATATCCCCGAAGCTTCATCATAGACAATGTAGCCGCTCGAACGCATGAAGTCCACAAGATTGTTTCCGTCCGAGATCGATTCCTCGAGATTGTTTTTAGTTCGCTCACTCAGAGTAAAACGAAAGCCGTTTCGTATCAGCCGCGAAAGCCCCGCAAGACACCAGTTGAAGATACCCATGCACTCGTTGTTGAGCTTCTCGATGAGAAAGGGGTCATCCACTCGATCCTTCGGCTTCGGCTTGGTAGTAAGGATTATCTGCCTGCGGTAAAAGCCCATGCTCTTGTCAAACACCGACTGGAGAGTTCCGTTTCCGAGTCCGATAAGACGCGCCCTGATGTTCCCCTGATAGCTCTGGACACCCTTTCGCTCGATCTCCATCTCGCTCTCTGCGGTAACTATCGTTTTTATCGTCCGCGCGTCGGGAAGAGCCTCGAGCTTCATGTCATCGTCGATCATCACCAGCGCACCCTCGAGCTGTGCCAGAGCAAAGCGGTTGGTCTCGAGCTTGTTTATGCTTCCGCTCACCAGAGCGTTCCCGAGCAGCTTTCGAAGCACCATCAGTATCCGCGACTTTCCTTCTCCTCCCTTTCCGATTATCATCAGCATCTTCTGAGCCTTGGTCATCGGTACAAGACAGTAGCCCATGTATTCCTGAAGAGTCAGGATGTCCTCGGGCTCAAGCAGCTCGTTGAGAAATTTCTCCCACTGCACGGCTCTCGAGGCTTCGGGGTCGTATCGCACGGGGAGTCGGTTGTAGCAGAAGTTCAGAGTCTCCTTGAAGCTCACCTCACCGCCCGCGTCGATATCTATAGTTCCGTTGAGAACGTGTATGCGGTTCGGACGGAGCTTCAGCTCCTTTGAATAGAGCTGGTCACGCATGGTTCGAAGGATCGATTCTATCCTTCCCGAGGCGGCTCCCTTGACATACGGTGCGATGTCGGTGAGGATAAGATTTCGGATGTAGGCTTCATCCCTCACGATACCGTTCACGGTGATGAAAAGGTGTCCCGAGCGCATGATGTTGTGCTTTACTCGAAAATCGGCTACGAAGGCTATCTCGTTTATCGACTTTCCGTCGAACCATTTCGGATAGGGCAGTACGCTCTCATCATATTCATTCATGCTTTCTTCCTCCAAAAAATATTTTTCCCCTTAGGGTAAATATATTATATCACAGAAGGAAATTTCGCGCTCGTCAAGCCTCGCCGTGACTTGTCGGCAAAAGCTACAAAAAATCCGCAAAAAGCGGAAAGGGATTGGTGAATAAGAGACGTGAGCGGAGGGGGAAGGGGGACGAGTGGAGAGTTAAGAGTGGAGAGTGGAGAGTTGAGAGTGAAGAGTGAAGAGTGAAGAGTGAAGAGTGAAGAGTGGAGAGTTGAGAGTTAAGGGTTGAGAGCGAAAAGCTGTAAAATAATAAGCTCTCACAAAAACTCTGACGAATACAAAAAAGCAAGTGCCACTGCCACCGGTGCCACCTTTTTGTTG
>CAYRKS010000011.1:11932-18595 GCA_964424855.1 uncultured Lachnospiraceae bacterium | reverse complement strand
CTCGGGAAAATAAAGAAGTGTCTTCGCATGAAATCACGCGAAGACGCTTTTTTATACTGATACGCTTAAGCTTTTTTCGTACTTTCCGACTTTTTGCGACGGGTATTCGGATCGCGCTTTTATAGATGGGAGCAGACGAGAGTCGTATCGAAGAATACCACAGCTCTGTGGAAAAAGCCCGCCATTCGGGAAGCGATTTATTGATTACTTCAGTATTACCGAGTATATCCCGACCTTATCCGAGCCGTAGGTCGCGCTCGGAGTGATCCTGATCCGCTTTGCCGAAAGGTCGCCCTTCATGCACCAAAGCCGCTTGAAGTTATCGGTTACTGCGGCAAGCTCCTCAAAGCCGTTGCCGCGGTCAAGCTCGACCTTAAAATCCTTTGTCAGGGTCTTGGGAAGTCCGAGGAGCGGTTCATCCTTTAAGGTGTTGCAACGCATGGGATAGTCACGGAAATTCTGTGAAACGCCCTGAGAGAAGCTGTCGCGGTTGAGGTCGCTGTCGAAGATTATCCTGAGCTCGTTAAATTCTCTGCACTCGGGAAGCTCTATCTCGAGGCTTTCTCCGATATCCATGCAGAGCTTATGATCCTCGCCGTCGATAACGCGGTCGAGACCGTCGAAGATTATCGAGGCATCGGTCTCATTGACCTTTGCCGTTATGCCCTCCATGACCGCTGTAGGCGCACGGTGAGCGAAGGGAAGCCAGCAATCATCCTCCATCAAGGCTTGACGCAGCTCGCCTATATGAGCCTCGTAAATGCCTCCGGGAGTGGTGTTATAGCCGACTGCCATAGCCGCCGCCGTTCCGATCGCCTGACCGAGGGTAGAGCAGGTACCCATTACGCGGCAGGAAGACATTGCGGTGTGTGTGCAGGAGATATTTCGTCCGGCGAACATGAGGTTGTTGATATTCGCAGAATAAAGGCAGCGATAGGGGATGCCGAAGGGCGAGGGTGCGGGATGATAGGTCGTGGGCTGATTCTTTGTGGCAAAGCCCGCAGGGTCATGATCGTCCATCGACCATCCGCCGTAGGCGATGAGATCATCGAAGTGTCCGCCGGCTCTGACCTCGTTCTGAGTTAGTATGTGGTCTCCGACATATCGGCGGCTTTCGCGTTTTCCGGGCAGGAAGCCGACCCAATCGAGCTCCCAGCATTTCGAATCGAAGCGTCCAGAGTTTTTGATGTAATCCCAAACGCCGAAGGTGATCTTGAGAAGCTCATGGCGAAGCTTTTCGGTGTCACTTATCGAGTCGAACATACCGCCCAGCTCGATCCACCAGAAGTTGTCGTTTTTGAAGGCATTCGGATTGTTTATATTGATTCTGTGCGATATCGTATCATCGGTGAATTTTTCCGCCCAGTCGGGAGCCTTGAAGGGTATCTCGCGGTCGGTCTCACGCGCCTGCATAAGGCAAGACATTCCCATCGTTCGCTCGTCCGAGGCTGCGGGAGCTATATTCTCGCCGAATTCCTCGCACGCTTCGCGTCCCATTCTGAATTCCGCCCCCGTGAGCGGTGCAAGCACGCTGTCGCCCGAGCAGTCGCAGAATATTTTTGCTTTTACCTCGTGGAACTTCTGAGTTGTGGTCTGCCAGCCCTTTATCGATACGATCTCATCACCGTTCATCTCGGCATCGAGGCAGGAGCAGTTGAGCATCAGCTCGATGTTGGGCTCGTTTATCAGAAGCTCATAGGTAACGCTGTCCCAGATCGAAAAATTGAGCGTCGGATTTCGTCTGAGATTCATCAGTGCAAGCTCCTCGGCAAGTCCGGATTCGTTGCGGTCGCGTCCACGTGCGCCGCGTATCCACATTCTTATCTCGCTCGAAGCGTTTCCGCCGACGACCGGGCGGTCGTGCATGACCGCGACTCTTGCGCCGTGACGAGCGGCTGCAACCGCTGCAAAGAGTCCGGCAGCTCCGGCTCCTATAACACAGACATCGACCTCGTGCTTGATCGTTTCAAAGCCGAATATTTCCTTTTTATGTATCATGATTCGATTATCCTTTCGATTTTTTGCTATGTAAATGCGCAAAAATACACATATTAAGTATACCCCGAAATCCTGCTTTTGTCAAGGCGTTTCGTGCAAAAAAGTATGCAAATCAAGCAAAAATGCAGATGCCGCTCGACATCTGCATTAAGGATATTTTGTGAAGAATCAAAGGAATATTCCGAGCTGAAGAAATGCGGGCTTGGTCTCACCCGGACGCTTTGTAAGCTCGAGCTGAACGCAGTAAAAGCCGTTGTTCACGTTTGCGATCTTGTCAACTCCCGAAACGCGCTCGGGCGTGAGACAGAGATTAAGAGCCTCGCCATTTTCGGCTTGAGCGATGAGCGTGAGTGCGCGACCGTCATATTCGATCTCGTTTACATAGACCGCGTGGGACATGGGATCCTGCACCCGCTCGTTTATCGTGAGCATTACCATAGCTTCGTCGGGATCGGAGGTCGCGTCGAAAACGGTCATCACCGAATCGCAGAACCAACCGAGCGTTTCGAGGTCGTATATGCTCTCAAAGCTGTGATTGAGACCGATGTTGAAGGCCTTATAGCTCTCGTCATCGGATCGAAGCTCCTTTTCCTTCTTCTCCTCCCTCGGGATCGAGAGGAAGGAGAGTCGGACGACGTTTTTGTCGGGGGCGAGCTCATCGAGAGTCGGATACAATTCGCAGGTCGTTTCGACCTCGAGCGTGTAGACATAATAATCGTTTGATATCGGTCTTACACTCAGAACATTGCTCTCGGTGAAGGCGGCACAGTTCCAGTTTTCATCGGCTATGACCGCTCCGCAGCAGGAGCAGGTGTAGATATTGGGCGCGAGGAAGCATCTTCCGCCGTTTTCATCGGTCATTATGCAGGCGGCGTTTGCCTCGCGGAAAAGCTCGCAAAGCTGCTCGAAGCCCTCATAATCCTTTGTTGACCAGAACACCCGGTCAAGCATTTCGCGTGTTTTGCTGTCCATACGGAATTACTTCGCCTTTCCGTTTTCGATTATATAATCGGGGAGGATCGACTGGAAGAGGATATACTGCTTGATATAGGGTTCACCGTAGGTCTCGAGCTGGGTCGAGGTGTAGCCCGCCTCGGTAATGTCCTCGGAGGTGGCGGTCAGACCCTCGAGCTCTGCGATCGCCTGAGCTGCGAGATACTGGGTAGCGTTGAGCTTATAATCCTCCATGCGCTCGTCGATATATGCCTGCTTGGATTCGTAGCCGAAGAGCTGAGTGAGTATTTCGTCAACCGACATACCGAAGCTCTGTGCGTAGTAGTCATACTGGGAGAGGTCGTAGTTGATAACATAGTCGAGAACCGCGTCGGGGATATTATCTGCGGTTGCCTGCTCGAGGATACCGGTGAAGACCTCAAACTTCTGCATATCGACGACCCACTCGCGGATATTTTCCATCATTGCATCGGTCGAATCGAAGCCGTAATCGGAAGCGATCGAGGCGGTGAGCTCGGTCTCGATGAGATCTCCCTGGACATAGTTTATAGTGGTCTTGAATACCGCGTCCTTGCCGCTGAGCTCTGTGTTGTTCTGATAGGGATCGGGGAAGGTGACATTTACGTCAAAGGTCTCGCCGGGCTTGTGACCGATGAGCTGCTCGAGAAAATCATCGATGTAGGAGGTAACGCCGATGGTGACGGTGGTTCCCGCGCCGCCGGTCGTTCCGCCCTCAAATTCAACGCCATCGACCGAGCCTACATAGTCGATGTTTACGGTGTCGCCGTCCTTGACCTCTACATCCTTGAGCTCCTCATAGTAGGAGTAGCTGTCGAGTACACCCTTGAGCTGACTCTGTACCTCTTCCTCATCTGCGGTGAGGATCGACTTGTCGTACTCAACACCCATATAGGTGGGGAGAGTTACATAATCGGAGGCCTTTACGCCCTCGAAGTAGCCGTTTTCGTCGAGACCGTCGCTGTAGCTGTAGGTTCCGTTTGATTTTGACTCACCGCAGGCGATGAGCTGTGCGCTGACTGCCAGTGCGAGGCAGAGGGGGATGAGCTTAAATGCTTTTTTCATTTTGAGTTATTCTCCTTAAATTTATTAAATTTTAATCTTCGTAATACGGCTTGCAGAGGTAGGCTTTTATGCCCTGCTCCGAAAGCACTTCAAATGCGGCGTTTGCCGCTTCGGGACGGTCGAAGATACCGAATACCGACGGACCGCTTCCGCTCATAAGAGCGTTCAGCGCGCCAAGCTCGAGCATCGTGCGCTTTATAAAAGCGGCGCGCGGATGTATCGGAAGCACGGCGGACTCGAATATATTCGACATTCCGACGGCGATACTTTCAAGTCCCCGTGACATAAGACGGGTAAAGCTGTCGGCATTTGCTCCTCGAGCGGCGAAATCGTAAAGCTCGTCGAGTCGTTTGTATGCCCATGGTGTCGATATCCCCTCGCCGTCACAGGCGATAAGGATATGGCAGTCGGGGAGGCGCGGACAGTCGGAAAATTCGTCTCCGATACCGCGCGTAACGCTTATCCCGCGCCGTATGCAGAATGGAACATCCGCTCCGAGCCTTGAGCCGAGCTTGCAGAGACTTTCGGTATCGAGTCCCGCATCATAGAGGCGATTGAGTCCGATGAGGGTCGCGGCGGCATCGGTGCTGCCGCCCGCAAGTCCTGCGGCGATCGGTATGCGCTTTTCTATGTGGATCGAAACATTGTACGCCGATATCCCGACCGCGAGGAAAAACTGTTGAGCCGCGCGGTAGCAGAGATTAGTCTCGTCGCAGGCGAGCGAATCCACACTACAGGATACCGAAATTTTTCGCAGCCGTCTTGAGGGATCGAGCCTCTCGAGAGTAAGCTCATCGAAAAGGCTCACGGTCTGCATTATGCTTTCGATGTTGTGATAGCCGTCGGGACGCTTTGCCGCAATATCGAGCCAGAGATTTATTTTTGCCGGTGCTTCGAGGGTCAATTCGGTCATTTATCGTGTCATACCTTTCATAAAAATTGTGTTTGCGGTGATGATAGCTTCGGATATGACCTCGATCACCGTTCGAGCAGCTTCATTATGGGATTTTTCTTTATCCTGACTGCCTTTATCGGACAAAGCTCCTGACAGCAGTAGCATTTTATGCAGTCTGCGTCGTTTATTTCGGCGTGCCGCCTTTTGCCGCCTTCGACCATGCGTATCGTTTTTTGCGGACAGCTGCGTGCGCATTCTCCGCAGCCGACGCAGTGTGAGCGATCAACGATCGGACGCGGCTGAAGCCATTTGTAAAGCCGTCCGCCGAAGACCTTCGAAAGCTTTTCGAGTGAGGACGCACTGCCGCCGGAGCTGTCGGGGCGAACAAAATCCTCGACCGAGAGGGCTTCAAGGCTGTCTCCCAGGACTGTCGGAGTGTCGGAGGTATAGCCGCGCCGCTTTGCCTCCTCGAGCATTATAATATTGTCAAAGCCGATGATGCTCGCTCCGACAACATCGACGCTGAAGGGATTTCTTCCCGCGATAAGACAGCCGAGTTTTCGCGGCTCACCGCCGGTCGGACCGTTGCCCTCCATCGCAATTATGCCGTCGAGCAGATTGAAGGTCGGCTTGCTGCCCGCGTAAAAGGAGCAGAGATCGGTGAGCATTGAGCCGAAGTCGCCGTAATCGGGAAATCTTGCGTGAGTCTCGACCTTCATAAGTCCCGGGATAGTCCCGAAATAATTCTTGACCGCACCGCTGAATTTAGTCAGCGCGTGGCTTTTGAGCTTTGCGAGATTTATTATAACCTCCGCATCGAGTATCGGAGATATCAGCTCGAAAACGTGAGCCGTTTTTGCATTCGGGACGCTGACCTCGCGGCTCGAGGTGTCGAGATTGAGCTTTGCGCCGTATTTTTCTGCGACCTCGGAAATTCCGCAGGCGTTGTAAAAGCCCTTTAGCGCGGTCTCGGTGTAAAGCCCGGGAGGGCTTTCCGCGATGGTTATGCTTTCGGCACGTCCCTTGAGAATGCGCAGCATCGCTTCCAATACCGACGGATGCGTCGTTGCCGCCGCGTCGGGACTCTTTTTCATGACCAGATTCGGCTTTATAACGACCTTTTTGCCGTCAAACATATCGGCACAGCCGAGCATTTCGAGTTGAGCGCGTATTGTTTTTTCGAGTATATCCACATCATAGCTTTCCACCTTGCTCAGTGCGGTCGGCTCGAGCGGTGAAAGTCCTTTAAGCTCCATCATTCGCTGTCAGGCTCGATATAATGCGCTCCGACCGATTCGGTTCGAGCAATCGCACCGTCGAGGATGTATTTCGCCGCCGAAGCCATCGAGTAAAGCTCATAGCCTGCTCGGTCGGTGAGCTTTATCTCATCGAGCTCGCTTATGAGCGAATCGACAAAGCTCTTGCCCATTGCCATGCCCTTCGGAGTGCGAACGGCGTTTGCGTAGAGAGTCATGGTTTTTCGAAGCTCGGCGCGCTTTTCCTCGAAGAAGCTTTCGGGATATTCCTTCTTATCCTCGGAGCTCGGCTCGGGCAGCTTTATCGTGATATCGGCGGGGGACACAAGCTCGGAGGTGAGCTTTTCGGCAGCGCGGTGTCCGAAGACGAGGCATTCGAGCATTGAATTGCTTGCCAGACGGTTTCCGCCGTGAACTCCGGTGCAGGCGCATTCGCCGCAGGCGTAGAGTCCCCTTATATTTGTTGCGCCGTCGAGG
>CAYRKS010000011.1:8878-11906 GCA_964424855.1 uncultured Lachnospiraceae bacterium | reverse complement strand
CCCATCAGGTAGTGCTGAGCCGGTCTCACGGGTATCTTGTCGAACGGGACGTTTATTCCGAATCTGCGGCATTCGCCGAAGATCGTCGGGAAACGCTTTGCGAAGAAGCTCTCATCCATCGAGGAAACATCGAGCCAAACCGTGTCGTCACCGATTCGGCGCATTTCCTTTATTATCTCGCGTGTGACGATATCTCGCGGCGCGAGATCGGCAAGCGGATGCTTGCCCTGCATGAAGGCTTCACCGAGATGATTTTTCAGGATACCGCCCTCGCCGCGAACTGCTTCGGAGATGAGAAATCTGCGCTCGAGCTGTCCCGACTGCGGAGTCATTGTGGTCGGATGGAACTGCACGAATTCCATGTTTACGACCTCTGCTCCCGCGCGTCCCGCCGCCGCGATGCCGTCTCCGACCGCTCCGGAGGGGTTGGTCGTATGCTCATAAAGTGCGCCGATACCGCCGGTCGCGAGGATTATGTTCGGGCATTTTATCAGAGCGGAGCTTTTGCCGATCGAAACGATCGCGCCGAGAACGCGGTCATCCTCGGTTATGAGGTCGATGAGAGATGCGTCATAGATCAGCTTTATATTCTCGCGCTGACCGGCTATTTCAAAGAGTCGCTTTGTTGTCTCGCGTCCGGTCGCGTCTCCGCCGCAGTGGACGATCCTTCGGCAGGAATGTCCGCCCTCGCGGGTTATCATAAGGCTGCCGTCCTCCTTTTTGTCAAAGGGGACGAGAAGCTCGTCCAGCTTTTTGATGTTTTCGGGTCCCTCGTGAACCAGAGTAGTTACTGCCTCAAGGTCGCAGAGTCCGGCTCCCGCCTTCAGCGTGTCCTCGATGTGCGATTCGAAGTGGTCGCTCGGATCGATTACCGAGGCGATTCCGCCCTGTGCGAGCCATGAATTCGATTCCTCGGCGGGAACCTTGGCGATAACCGTGACTTTGAGGTCTTCGGGGAGATTGAGAGCGGAATAGAGTCCGGCGATCCCGCTTCCGACGATCAGAACATCGGTTTCGAGCGTTTCATCGACCGTTTTTTTGCTGTAAATATAGCTTTTCAAATATATCAGAACCTTTCGAAGTTTTCTGCCTCAAGCTTTTCGGAGCTTCAGGCGCGGTGTCTGAGCGTTTTCCAGTCGCGGCAAAAATCCGGGTAGGATTTTGCCGTGCAGCTCACATCATCGACCACGACCTCTCCGATACAGCCGACCGAAGCCGCTGCCGCCGCCATTGCGATACGATGGTCTCCGCACGCCTCCGCAAAGCCTCCCGAAAGCCGTCTGCTTCCGCAGATTATGAGACCGTCCTCGGTCTCACTGACCTCACCGCCCAACGAGCGTATGAGATCGGCGGTCGAAGCAATTCGGTCGCTCTCCTTGAGTCTGAGCCGTCCTGCGTTGTATATCCGAGTTTGTCCCTTGGCATAGGCGGCGAGCACCGCGAGTGCCGGAACGAGGTCGGGGATATCCGAAGCGTCGATGTCCGAGGCTGTCAGCTCACCCTGCTCGACCGAGATATATTCCTCGGTGAGGTTGACCCTTGCGCCGAAACGCTTTATTATATCAAATACCGCAAAGTCGCCCTGACGGGTGTTCGGGTCTATGCCCTTTATCTTTACGCTGCCGTTTATTGCCGCCGCCACCGCGAAGAATGCCGCCTGAGAGCAGTCGCCGTCAACCGCAATGTCGGTCGGGGTAAAGCTGCCGCCGAGGAGCTTATAGCTGTCCTCGGTCTCGGCTATCGAGATGCCGAAGCGTCTGAGCATATCGACGGTGAGATCGGCATACGGACGGCTTTCGAGCTTGGTCGTTAGCTTTATCTGACCCTCGCCGAGGATCGCCTGTGCGAACAAAAGTCCGGTGACGAACTGCGACGAGATATCTCCGCGTATCGCAAGCTCTCCGCCCGTGAGTCTTCCCGATATCGCGAGCGGAAGAAAATCGCCGTTCTTCGGATAGCGCATTGTGATCCCGTGAGCCTCGAGCAGAGGCTTGTAGAGCGTTGTGGTGCGCTTCGGAAGCCGTCCGCGTCCGACGAATTCGACCTCGCGTCCGAGCGCGGCGGCTATCGGGATCATAAATCTGAGCGTTGAAGCCGATTCTCCGCAGTCAACCGTTCGAAGCTCCGAGTCTGCGTCTGACGGGATGGCGGCGTGTGTGAGCATTATCCCGTTCGAGCCGCTGCCGAAATCGGCATCAAGCTCCGCTCCCAGTGCCTTTAATGCGCCGAGCGTTGCCGACATATCCTCCGAATGCGAGAGACCGGTTATTTTGCTGTTGCCTGCAAGAGCCGCGCAGATCATTGCACGGTGAGCCTGACTCTTTGACGCGGGAACTCTGATCTCACCGCTTATTTCGCCGGGCGAGAATATTTCTCTCATAACAGCTCTCCGATCTCGGATATCGGAAGCTCGCGAATTACCGCGTGTCCGATGCGGTCGAGCAGAACGAAGGATATCGAATCGCCCGTGCGCTTTTTATCCGACGAAGCGACCTTTATAAGCTCCTCCTTCGGATAATCCATGTCTGTCGGAAGCTCCCATGCCTCGAGTGCCGCCTTTATGCGGTCGTAGAAGGGGGGATAGCCGAGCTTTTCGCCGAGCTTGGCGGCGTAGAGCATTCCGATACCCACCGACTCGCCGTGAGAAAAGCGTTCGAATTTTCCGAGCTTTTCGACTGCGTGTCCGATAGTGTGTCCGTAGTTGAGTATCTTTCGAAGTCCGCCCTCGAATTCATCCTTTGTAACGATGTCTGCCTTGAAGGCGATGCAGCGGGTGATCATCTCGTCGCGCGCGATGGTCTTGGAGGCAATACCCTCGAAGAGGGCTTCGTCCGCGATACAGCCGGTCTTGATCGCCTCGCCCATGCCGTCGTCCGAAAAACGCTTCGGAAGGGTGTCGATGAATCGGCTGTCCGAGATTACCGCCGCCGGCTGGTGAAATGCGCCGACGAGATTCTTTCCGAGATCGAGATCGACTCCGGTCTTTCCTCCGATCGAGGAATCGATCTGAGAGAGCAGGGAGGTCGGT
>CAYRKS010000011.1:0-8868 GCA_964424855.1 uncultured Lachnospiraceae bacterium | reverse complement strand
CTGCAAAACATCGATACCGCGCAGATAGGTCGCCGCCGCAAAGCCGGTCATATCTCCTGTGACACCGCCGCCGAACGCGACAACGAGCGATTTGCGCGTCATTGAAGCGAGTGCGAGCGAATCGTAAATGTTTGAAACGACAAAGAGATTTTTCGAACGCTCACCTGCCGGGAAGACGAACTCTCCCTCCGGCGGATGACCGATCGCGGTCATCGCTTCCTTTAATACTCGACCGTGTATTTCCGAGACATTGCTGTCCGAGACGATAAGTATCCGATCGTAGCTTCTGGTCTCGAAGAATTCGATCAGTGCGTCAACGAGGATATCCTCGCCCGCATAGATCGTGTATTCTCCCGACGAATGCTTAACCTTGATTTTTTCCATGGCTGGTCATGCCCATTCCTTTCGAAAAGCAACCGTGGGCTTTGCGGGACTCTCGACTCTCAAATTTGAGTATATAAGTCCGAGCCGCTGGTTGAGGGGTTTATACTATCTTGAATTTGAGGCTGATATCGAGAGCTCTTACCGAGTGAGTCAGTGCGCCTATGCTTATGAGATCGACACCGCAGGCTGCGACCTTGGCAAGATCGCGGTCGCCCATGTTTCCCGAGGCCTCGGTTATCGCGCGTCCGTTTACGATCTCGACCGCCTTCTTCATGTCCTCGCAGGACATATTGTCGAGCATGATGATATCCGCGCCCGCCTCGAGTGCTTCATTAAGCTCGTCGAAGCTTTCGACCTCGACCTCGATTTTAAGAGTGTGGGGAGCGTTTTCGCGCGCCGCCGTTACCGCCTCGGTTATCGAGCCGGCGGCAACGATATGATTGTCCTTTATAAGGATGCCGTCGGCGAGATTAAAGCGGTGGTTTGTGCCGCCTCCGACCTTTACCGCATATTTTTCGATTACGCGAAGTCCCGGAGTGGTTTTGCGAGTGTCGCAGATCTTGGAGCTTGTTCCCTCTACCTGCTTCACTGCCTCGGCGGTGCGGGTCGCGATACCCGACATTCTCTGCATGAGGTTGAGTCCGGTGCGCTCGCCCGTGAGAACATTCGTCGCCTTTCCGCAGACCTCTGCGATGATCTCGCCCTTTTCGATGCGGTCTCCGTCCTTTTTGAAGGCGGTGAATTCGATCGACGGGTCGATTAGCTCGAATACGCGGGCTGCGACACCGACTCCGCAGAGTATACCGTCCTCCTTAGCCTTGTAGAGTCCGTGTGCGATACGATCCTCGGGGATGGTGGATTCGGTGGTGATGTCACCCGTTCCGACATCCTCCTCGAGAGCGTTCAGTATGATTTTATCGAGCATTTGTCCAAAAAGATACATAGCCTTGTGAGTTCCTTTCCGCTCCGCTGTCGGAGCACGGCTTTTATTATTTTATTGAGACCATTCTTTCAAGCGGAAGTCGTGCCGCCGCTATCTCCTCGTCGGTCATGACAATCTCATGCTCCTCGGTCTCGAGCGCGTGAAGCACATCCGAAATCTCGGTCTTTTTCATATCCGAGCAGACAAGATAGGGCGTGAGCAGATGATATTTTTTCTCGGGGTGATAGAATGTGAGACGCTCAACGACTCCGACCTCGGTGCCGATTATAAATTCGGGGGCATCGGTTTTTACGCAGTAATCGATTATCTGCGAGGTGCTTCCGATGAAGTCGGCACGCTCAAGCACCTCGTCCTCACATTCGGGATGGACTGCGAGGAGGGCGTTCGGATGCTCGGCTCTTGCCTTCTCTACCTCTTCCGCAGTGATATTTTTGTGAGTCGGACAGAAGCCCGAGTGGAGTATGAATTCCTTTTCGGGGAGGAGCTTGGCTATATAGCCTCCGAGATTTTTGTCGGGAACGAAGATTATCTGCTTGTTCGGAAGGCTCTTTACGACTTTCAGCGCGTTCGAAGAGGTGCAGCAGATGTCGGAAACTGCCTTTGTAGCCGCAGATGAGTTTACATAGCAGACGACCGCCGCCTCGGGATATTTCTTTCTCAGCTCGAGAATGTCCTCGGGCGTTACCATATTTGCCATACGACATCCGGCATCCGCGCGCGGCAGGACGACCTTTTTGGTCGGGTTGAGTATCTTTGCGCTCTCAGCCATAAAGCTGACACCGCAGAAGATTATCAGTCGGTTTTCGGCGAGCTTTGCCTTTTTTGACAGCTCGAAGGAATCGCCGAAGATGTCGGCAACCTTTTGGATATCAAGCCTTTGGTAGTAGTGTGCGAGGATGAGCGCGTCCTTTTCCTTCTTGAGACGCAGTATCCTCTCGGAGATTTCGCTTATGTTTTCCGCCGTATTCATGTAACTGCTCCAATCAATATAAGTATACTATAATATAATACCACATTTCGCGGGATTTTGCAATATAAAAGCGCAGAAATTCACCCAATTTTCAATTTTCGTGAGCATTTTTCAGAAAACCGTCACTCTTTTGGACAATATGTTAATTTTATCATTCGCCAATGGAAATAAAATCGAATAGCTATTGACAGAATCGCGATTTTGAGATAAAATTTATTAAAGATAAGAATACTGTTTTCTCGGGAGGGATAAAAATTTGAAAATAGACTGGAACCGCAAATACACCACAATAGCCGTTTATACGGTTCTGACCGCCTTTGCGATAATACTGCTCTTGACCGCCGTGATGTATTTTCCGGTAATAGGTGCGGGGATCAAAAAGCTGAACTCCATCCTTGCGCCGGTTTGGATCGGACTTATAATCGCATATCTCGCAAATCCGATACTTAAATTCTGCGAAAAGCACATTGTAAGGTTCAAGGTGACGACCGTTCGGCAAAAGAACCTGAAGCGCGGACTTTCAATGGTTTTGACCTTTATAATCATACTGATAATCCTGACTGTCCTGCTGCTGCTCATAATACCTCAGGTATACCTGAGCTTTGCCGATCTGTCGAGCAAGATGGGTGGCTACATCTCAAGCACGACCAAGCTCATAAACGATTTTTCGCAGAAGCTTGACGCGCTCTTTGCCGATTCGGCGTTTTCGGAGCTGCTCGGAAGCGATGTGAACACGGTCAGCGATTTCTTTGAAAAGTACATAAACCTTGAGCTTCTGTCTTCAAAGCTTCAGGAGCTGATAGCCGATCTCACGACTGCGGCAAAGGATTATGTGCCGCAGATGATGAACCTCTTTTCGGGCATAGCGAGCGGATTTTTGAATGTGGTTATCGGAATATGCTTCTCGATATATTTTCTTGCCGCTAAGGAAAAGCTCATCGCACAGCTCAAAAAGCTCCTTCGCGCTCTCACGAGCTCGAGTATGTACAACAGCATTCTTGAGCTCTGCAATTTCACCGACAAGACCTTCGGCGGCTTTATAACCGGAGAGATACTTGACTCGCTGATCGTCGGACTGCTCTGCTTTGCGGTCTGTGCGATACTTCAGATGCCATATTCGGTGCTGGTCGGCTCTATCGTCGGCATAACGAACATAATACCGGTCGCGGGACCCTTTATAGGCGCGATACCGAGCTTTTTGATAATCTTCATCGTAGATCCGATAAAGGCATTCTGGTTTGCGGTGATAATCCTTATAATCCAGCAGCTCGACGGAAACGTGATAAAGCCGAAGATCGTCGGTCAGACTACCGGTCTTGCCTCGGTATGGGTGCTTTTCTCGATAACCGTCATGGGCGGTCTCATGGGACTTTTGGGAATGGTCATCGCGGTGCCGCTTTTCTCGGTGCTTTACTCGTTGCTCAAGATCGCGGTTGAGAAGCGGCTTTCCAAGCGTCAGCTCCCGACGACAACGCTCGAATATTACACCGGAGTCGAGGATCGTACTCTCACGGACGATGATTCTCACACGCTCGCCGCAAAGCTTGCCGGGCTTACCGCCGGTCTGAGCTCGAATCCGATAGGAGAAAAGTTCAAGAAGCTCGCCGACAGGTTCAAGAAAAAGGATAAGAAAAAGAAGAACGACGGCGAAGAAGGCGAAAATTGAGCTTGCCGGGCTTTGCAGAATATTCGTCACATGACTAAGGGAAATAATATGAAAAACTACATTTTCGGACTTATACTTTCGATTTTTATCCTGTCCTCTGTAAGCTGCTCCGATAAGATCGATTCGATAACGCTTGCTCGGGTGGATACGCTCCCGAATGGAATTCGGGCGGCGGAGTATAAGGTCGATATCGGAAAAACGGTCGGCAGTGCGAACATCGTTGCCGAACTGTGGGAGAACGGCGAATGCACAAAAAGTGCGCCGCTTACGATAAACGACAGCACAAAGACTCTATCCTGTATTGTTCGGATCGATGACAGCAGCTCCGAAGACGGCGGGAAGTGTATCAATGTTCAGATCGATACCGAGGGAACCGCAGTCGCGCTTGTTGCATATTTCGAAGCAGATAAGGATGTGCTGGGATATTCCTTCACAGCTCATCGAGAGGATGAAATAATTGAGGTCTCTCCCGAGACCGAGGTTATACTTTGCTCGATGGCATTTGACACGGGAAGCGGAGTCAGAGCGGTTGACTGCAAGGCACTGGCAGAGGAACCCGAGAGGCTTGAGGAATATTCGTGCATATTGATAGTAAGAGCCGAGCTTTCCGCCGAGCGGATCGATGCGGAGAGTGAATTGATATCGACAGACCTTGAAAAATAAGCTCAAAATGAGCAGAAAGAGATGGTGATCAAGCCATGAAAAACGATCGCTTTAATATCGAATTTGACCGAGAGAGCGGCACGATAGCTTCGATTAGCTTCAATGCCGACACCGATGGGATGAATTGGTGCGCCGAGGACGGAAAGTGGGGCGCGGTGCGTCTCTACGAGTCTGACAGCGTTTGGAGAAACTTCAAGGCTGTTCCGAAGCAGCCTGCTCTTGAGAGCTTCAGCGAGGATGAGACTTCGGCGGTATCGGTGTATTCAAACGGCTTTATCCGTGTTACCGTTACGCGCCGATTTGATGAAAACGGTGATCTGCGCGAGAATTTCGTTATAAAGAACCTCGTTTATGCCGATCAGTTTATCGATGAAAACAGCTTTGCACTTGAGGCTCCGCTTAACGACCGATATACCTATGCGGATGACTGTGTCGTCCACCGCTGCAACGCGCACATCTGGTGCGGTCTCGAGTCGAGCTGGATAAACGCATTGAAGATGGGCGAATCGAATATAAATCTCGGTCTTGTCGTGACAAAGGGCTCGCTTTCGAGCTACAGCCAGAAGGGCTGTAAGAGCAACAGTCGCGGTATTTTCCTGCTTCATCCGACGCATTTTGAGCTTTCACAGGGAGAGGAATATGAGCTTGAATGGGTCATTTTCAGCCATTCGGGGAATGCCGATTTCTTCGAAAAGGCTCTGCGTTATGACAGCTTTATCCGTATAAGCTCCGAGCATTTCACGCTTTTCAGAGGTGAAAGACTTGAATTCACTGCATACTCGGGCGAAAAGCCGCAGAGCGTCCGCGTTTGGAGCGATGAGTGCGAGTTACCTTATATACTTGACGGCGATAGGGTAAAGGTCGATATACTTCCCGATACTCTCGGTGAAAAGCGGATATTCGTTGAGATAAACGGTCATAGAACCTATGCGGATTTTATCGTGAAGGAGAGCTTCAAGCAGCTCGTCGAGAACCGTATAAGCTTTATCGTCGAAAAGCAGCAGTACAACAAGCCGGGAAGTCCGCTCGACGGAGCCTTTCTGATCTACGACAATTCGCGCGGATATCCGATCTTCGATGACCGTGATGCGGATCACAATGCCAGCCGCGAACGTCTCGGAATGGGGCTTTTGATCGCAAAATATCTGCAAAAGCACGAGAATCCGAAATTCCGCGCAGCTTTGATGAGCTACGACGAATTTTTGCGCCGCGAATGCTACGATGCCGAGTCGGGCTATGTCTTCAACACTATCGGAAAGGACAAAAATCAAGTCCGACTTTACAATGCGCCGTGGATGAGTATGTTTTTCACCGAGATGTACACGCTCACCGGAGATAAGAGCTATCTTAATGAGGTACTGAAGCTCCTGAGGCTCTATTATTCTATGGGCGGATCGAAATTCTATCCGAACGGAATATCGATATTTCGTACCGCAAATGCCTTCAAAAATGTGGGCATGGACGCGGAATATCGCGAGGTCTTCGATATGTTCAGAGCGCACGTTGACAACATGGTCGAAAAGCATATCTCGTATCCTAAGCATGAGGTCAATTTCGAGCAGACGATAGTTTCGCCGGCGGCGACCTTTATCTCGGAGTTCGCGCTTTTGAGCGGCGAGAAAAAATATGCAGACGAGGCGAGATATCACATCGAGATACTTGCACGCTTTGACGGCTGCCAGCCGAGCTATCATCTTAATGAGATACCGATCCGCTACTGGGACGATTTCTGGTTCGGAAAGCGCGCACTTTTCGGCGACACGCTGCCTCACTATTGGAGCTGTCTCTCCGCTCGCTCCTTTGAGGACTATTACCGCGTCAAGGGCGATGCCGAGTGGAATTCACGTGCGGTCGAGTGCATACGAAATTGTATGTGTCTTTTCACCGATGACGGAAAGGGCTCCGCGGCGTATGTATATCCCTATCGCACTGAGGGCTTTTTCGGTGAGCTTTACGACGATTGGGCAAACGATCAGGATTTTGCGCTCTATTTTGCGATCGAGGCTGAGCTTTTGAAGCTGTGATCGGGGAATATCAAACAGCTTGAGTTGAAAATGAATAAGACCTCCGAGCCTTAGAATATCAGGACTCTGAGGTCTTTTTTGCTCAAATTAAAAGGGTGAGCGAATCAAAGCTCCTTTTCAAGACAAAAATGTGCTTGCCGAGAATTATTCGCAGCTCTCGGAAAAAATAAAGTAAAGGGGCTTTTGAAAAATGGAGACAAGCAATATCGCGATAAACGAGGTCGTTTACGAGGTCAGCCGAGTGTACGGACGCGACCGAACGGCGGTCGAGCTGGTCAAGGATAAGCTGATCGAATCGAGTGGACAGCCGCATCGTGTGACATCCGAGGTCGAGGCGAGACTGCGGACGCTCGGGATACACTCGAATGAGGTAGGATGATGAGAGACGAGCAGATACGCGCGTTTGCCTATCTTCGGCTTTCGCGCGAGGAGCTTCAGGACGGTGAATCGGGTAGCATAACCAATCAGCGCAGGATCATATCCGATTATTGCCGACAAAACAGGATAACTCTGCTTCGCGAATTTGTTGATGACGGCTGGTCGGGCGGAAATTTTGACCGCCCGGCATTTAATGAGCTGCTTAAGGCTCTCGAGCGCGGTGCGGCGAATATCGTGATAACCAAGGATCTTTCGAGGCTCGGGCGCGATATGCGCGAATCGAGCTATTATGCGGAGCAGTATTTTCCCGAGCTGGGGATAAGATATATTGCGATCTCGGACAATTTCGACACCGATAATGAGAACATAATGGCTCCGTTCCAGTTTGCTATGAATGAGGTATATCTGCGCGACGGCTCGAGAAAGGTCAGGGAGGTGCTTAAAAACAAGCGCGAAAACGGTCTTTACTGTGCCTGCCCGCCGTATGGCTACCGAAAGGCGGAGAAGAATAATAATCTTCTCGTTCCCGATGAGATGACCGCGCCGATCGTGAGAAGGATATTCGAGTACGCGGCACGCGGAGATTCCTCTCGAAGGATAGCAAAGGTCTTGAGCGATGAAGGTGTGATCCCTCCGCTCAAATATCGGGTGCTTTACCGTGATGCTTTTGGAAGCGAAGGGACTCAGCGTGTGTCGGATATATGGAACTATACAACGGTTAAGCGGATACTTAAGAATCCGGTATATCTCGGTCACACGGCACTCGGAAAAAGCCGCAAGTTAAGTGTCAAGTCAAAGAAAAAGGTGAAGCTCCCGAGCGAGGAATGGGCAGTGACCGAAAATACGCATGAGCCGATCGTCAGCCGTGAGCTTTACGAACGTGCGCAGATGAATCTCGGTCGCGGATCTCGGGAAAATGCCGCCAATGAGCGAGTGCGGAAGAGCATTTTCGGTGGCATAGCCTTTTGTGGGATATGCGGACACGCGCTTTGTTCTGCGGGAACGGTCTACAAGGGAGAGCGTGAGAAATATTGGTATCTTGTCTGTACACATAAAAGAAGGGATATTTCCAAGCCTTGCGAGGGAGTAAGGATAAAATATGCCGATCTCATCGAGATAGTACGATGTGAGCTGAACGCTCTGATATCAATGGAGGACACCGAGATCAGCGCACTTGTCCGCGAGGTATTGGATTCGTCGGGCAAGGCTTCGGATGAACCGGAAAAACGACTTGTCATAGAGAGGACGGAGGCGCGTCTTTCGACGATATCTCGGATGATAACTAAGCTGTATACCGACAATGCCGAGGGACGGCTCGAGGATTCACGACTTTTTTCAATGGTATCCGAGCTTGAGGGTGAGGCAAAGGGACTTAATGCTACGTTGAAGGAGCTTAAGTCCTCGGAGTCACCTGAGAATGTAGAGGACAATTACGCGAGATTTTTTGAGCTGGCGAGGGGGTATACAAGGCTCGAGCAGCTTGATCGAGAAGCCTTGCAGACCTTTGTCGAGCGTATCGAGGTCGGTCCGAAGGAGTCGGTTGCTCAAGCAGATGAGAATGGGAATAAAAGTGTGCAGTACAGGCAGAGCATACGCATCTTTTATAAGTTTATCGGTGAGCTCGGCGGCAGGATCGATAAAGTCGAAGGCGAGTGAGCGGCAACGGCTTGCGATTTAATATGTGTGAGGAACATCAAGGGAGGTTGGTGTCAACCTCAAACAGGGCTACAACGGTGAGCTGACCTCGAAGCAGGCCGGCTCGGTCGGTGGTCAGATGGTGAAGAAAAATTGTCCCGTACGAACTGCGAACTATACCCGTGCAGATCGTACTGCAATCGGG
>CAYRKS010000010.1:0-19221 GCA_964424855.1 uncultured Lachnospiraceae bacterium | reverse complement strand
GCTCTATCCGAAAATGCTCGACTTCATGACTCCGGGATCAAATCTCTCGCGCTTTATCGAGTGCTTCGAGATTCTCGGCTTCAATACCACTCCCGAATTCAACGACTGCTGGCGACTCTTCGGTCGCGACTACAGCGAGGGTTCGAGCGTACTTCCCCGCAATACGACTCTCAGAAAGCAGTACGCCGAATGGCTCGATAAGGGAAATCTTCCCGGCTACGGTAAGGGCATAATCATCTTCGACGGAGAGAAAATCCTGAAGTGACCTTTCCCTCACCTTTCGCATGAGCCTGTGAATATAAACCGCTCCGCGTGGAAAAAATCACCAATAGCTACTCTAAAGCCGCTGACAAAAAAGCGGCTTTTTCTTTTGGAATCTCTGCAAAAATTTCGCAGAGTTCTTCCATCTGAGAAAGCCGATATCATCCCTATTATCTACTAATTTTACCACGAAAATGTGTTTTTTGCAATAGCAAACGAAAAAATCGTAATCAAATTTACAATATTTTCATTGCACATTATTGATGTATTCATTTTATGCTCGTATTCTCGATGTAAAGGGACAGTACAGCACCCGCATTTCTGCGGCTCAGCAGTCAAATGCGCAGTCAATGTCCCGAAAAATCAAAATATACAGGAGAGATGCAAAATGGCAAAAGGAGAAAATATTTTCAGACGTAAGGATGGACGCTGGGAGGCGCGTTATCACAAGGGCTGGGAAGCAGGGCGGATAAAATACGGCTTCTGCTACGGACGGACCTACCGCGAGGCTAAGGAAAAGGCTCTCGCAGCAAAGGGAGAGCTTTCCGTCGAGGAATTCAATTCGTCGGCTTCGGCACACGATTTTGACTTTTACTGCTGCGAATGGCTTTCGAGTATCAAAGAAGGTGTTAAGGAATCCACCTATGTGAAATACAGCTCTATCCTCAAAAATCATATCCGCCCCTATCTCGGCGGATATGATCCGAAAAAGCTAAACAATCAGGTCATAAATCGCTTTGCGGGCTATCTTCTTACCGAATCGGCTCTCGCCCCAAAGACAACTCGTGATATCCTGACTTGTCTGCGCTCAATATTGCGCTTTTCCGAGAAACGCTTTCCCGGCTCGATACGATCGGTCGATATAAGCTACCCAAAGGAGTCTCAGAACGAAATGCGTGTGCTTTCGGTCGCAGAACAGCGACAGTTAATGCGAGTATTGCTGAATGATATGGACTTTTGCAAGCTCGGAGTTCTTCTTGCTCTAATGACCGGAATGCGTATCGGAGAGATATGTGCGCTCCGTTGGTGCGATATCGACCTCAGAGAAAAAACGATCCACATTCAAGGTACAATGCAGCGTATCAGCTGTGATGGCATAGAAGGCAAAAAAACACACGTTGTAATCGGCACGCCAAAGAGCGACCGCTCCTCAAGAACTATCCCACTCACAAAGCAGGCTTCGGTGCTTTGTCTGCGCATGAGATCGGAAAACAGTGCCGCCTTCGTCTTGACCGGCAGCGAAAGATTTATGGAGCCGCGCACTCTGCAAAATCGCCTCAAACGCTACACCGCCGAATGCGGACTCGACGGGGTTCATTTTCATACGCTTCGTCACACCTTCGCGACTCGATGCGTCGAGGTCGGCTTCGAAATAAAAACTCTCAGCGAAATACTCGGTCATTCCTCAACAAAGGTAACGCTAGACAGATATGTCCACTCGTCGATTGAGCTGAAGCGCGCAAATATGAACAAGCTCGAAGCCATCGGTATGTGAGGCTCAGCAGTCAAACGAGCTTTGAAAAATCCGATTTTCCCGCATCATACCTGGATTTTGAACTCGGCTTTCTCAGATGGAAGAACTCTGCGAAAGACAAAATACATCTTGATCAGCCTTTATTGTCCCCCAAAAAAGCGAAAAAATACCCTCAAGGCTCACTTTCAAGGCTTTAAGCCGATATCGAGCCGATTGACATTTTTAAGGAGATAAATAAATGCGATCAAAGCTGACACTCGAAGGCTGGTGCCGACAAATCGGCAATATCTCACTGCTGCGAGAATGGAATAACGAAAAAAACGCGCCGCTCACTCCGCAAGCGGTCGGCTCGGGAAGTCATAAGCGCGTCTGGTGGAAATGTGAACGGGGACACGAATGGCAGACCGAGATCCGCGTTCGAACCGGCGGCGCAGACTGCCCCTTTTGCTCGGGACGAACCCTGTGCGGCGGAAACAACGATCTTGCAACAATATACCCCGAGCTTGCCGCTCAGTGGGATAAAGAAAAAAACGCTTCGTTGTCTCCCTCACAGGTGCTGCCCGGAAGCCACCGATACGTTTGGTGGAAATGTGAACACGGGCATTCCTGGCGCGCCCGGATAATCAGCCGCAGCCGAGGAAGCGGCTGTCCGATCTGCACCGGAAAGACCGTGATCGCAGGAGAAAACGATCTGAATACACTCTATCCGCTGCTCGCCGTTCAATGGGATCACGAAAAAAACGGCGAGCTGTCTCCGAGCGAGGTCACTGCCTACAGCAATAAGCGTGTCTGGTGGAAATGCTCTCTCGGACATGAATGGCAGGCAGTCATTGCCGCGCGAACAAGCGGAAACTACGGCTGCCCCTTTTGTACCGGAAAGCGCGTGCTCGCCGGCTTTAACGACCTCGCCACTCTCTATCCCGAGCTTGCAAAGCAGTGGGAACCCGAGCTTAACGGTAGTCTGACTCCGAGTCTGGTCACACCGGGCAGTCACAAACGGGTTTGGTGGAAATGCTCCGAGGGTCATGTCTGGAAGGCGGTGATCTTCTCACGAACAGGAAAGCAAAAATGCGGCTGCCCGGTCTGTGCGGGAAAGACCCAGCGGCGCGAAAAATACAGAACAATATAAAAATAGCCGTCTCCGTGAACCATCAAGCGGAGGCGGCAATATTTTTTATTCCTTAAAAATGCGGGCTGCAAGTGAACGGTGGCGTTCTATGTATACGAGCATTGCCGTTCCGAATACGCCGCAGGATATGATCTCACCGAGTCCGACCGTGAGAACAAAATACCCAAAAAGCTCAGATGCTCCGATCCCCGAGGCAATGAGCACGGCGGGGATTATAAGCATATTGCTTATCACCGTCGGTAAAAAGGTCAAATACTTGAACCGACGGATAACATATGCAACCGAAACACCTATAAGCGTTGCAAGCGTTCCGAATACTATGTCCCATATCGTTCCGCCCAGCAGAAGATTTGCCAAAAGGCAGCCTATCGTCACACCGGGGATCGCCGCCGTCGTGTATATCGGAAGGATACACAGCATCTCCGAAATGCGCACCTGTATCGCTCCGCTCGAAAGCCCGAAAAGCGCGGAAAGCATCGTCAAAAGCACATACAGCGTTCCGATCATTCCGGCAGTCGCGGCAAAGCGTATTTTTTTGTTTTTCATCAAATAAATCCTTTCTGAGTTCTGCGGAAAGCAGCCGCAGCTCCAAACGGATCATCGACCGCAATTGCAGCAAAGCAGGCTGCCGCGGTCAGTCCGTAGTTTTGTTTTACGTGAGGATGGTTACGAACTCACCTTAATATTATACCACAAAATCCGTGCCGTGTAAAGCATTTGCCGAAATTTTTCGCAAAATTAAAGGCTTCGCTCGAATCGACCTCGAGCGAAGCCCTTGTCACAGCGTTATTATACTCAGTCCGCACAAGACGATCAGCTGTAATAATGCGAGAAAAATAAAACCGCATATACGCTTTTTAGATATCCCGAGCCGACGATGCAGACCGTGCGATATCACTATCACCAATGCAACCGCCAAAAACGAGGTCAGTGAGGTTATCAGAGCCGATGGGTAAAATATGAATGCAAGCAGAGCATATACAGCCGCCGTTCCGATCTCGATTATCGGATATCTGATGCTTATCGGCTGTCCGCAAAAGCGGCATTTTCCGCCGAGCCTCAAATACCCGATGAGAGGTATCTGATCTGTCAGCTTGAGCCTCGAACGGCAGCTCGTGCAGTAGCAGTCACTCGTAAAAAGCCCAAGCTCCGAGCGCATACGATATTCTATCGTGTTTGTAAGACATCCGATAACAAGACCGAACAGACCGGAAAATATGCAGAACAGTCCTCTCATTCGCTTGCTTTTTCCTCGAAAGCCTCCTTCGAGTCGGCATTATCTGTCGATTCGAAGGACTCGGACTCCTTGACCTGCTCGAATGCGGATTTTTCATCCGTTTTATCCGATATAAGCTCGTTCTCGCCATTTTCCTTGCCGGCGGTCGAAGCTTGCTCGGGATCGGCAGTCTCGGACGAGCTTTCGCTCTCGGAGAGCCTTGTCTCCTCCGATTTGTTCTTTTTGAAATGATCGACAAATATCCAACGAAGCACGAGCAGAAGTGCGAGCAATCCTCCGATGAGTATCGGTATCCACCAGCGGCGAAGATTCTTTCCCGCCTCGGAATCCATAAAAAGCAGCTTCATACCGCGCATTTCCCACTTCAGCTTTAAGCCCAGAATGACAAGTAATACCGAAGGAAGCATCGAAATCATGCGCAAAAATATCTTTTTGGCGGATGACGGCTCAGCCGACCCTTTCTCGGGTGTAGGCGTTTCCGACATCGCAGCCTTTTCCGCAGCTTCCTCTGCCGTCGTGTCTTGAGCCGTTGCCTTTATCTCATTGTTTTCCATAATCTTAGATCATAGCCCATAAGCAAAGGGCTCCCTTTCCGCTCCATTTACGGAGCTTGTTTGCCGCAAATACTTCACTTCCCGCCTATCTGACGGAACATTCCGTAGTAGTTTATATCGTTGTCATCCTCAATGTCCTCTGCCTTGACTCCGACACTGTATTTGCCGGTTGCCGACGCATTCGCATCGTTTATCTCGATCTCAAAATAACGATCGTATTCATCGAGCCTTTCGACGGCACGATATTCTATGAGATAGTCGTTCACCATAAAGCTTCCGAGATCGCTGTATATCTCGGCGAGCATCGAAGTGGAGCCTGCCGAAATATACTTTCCGCCGCAGGTCGTCGCGATATGCGTAAGACAGTTCGAATCCGAGCCCTCAACGCCGATCGTGTATACGGTCACTCCCTCGCGATTTATCTCATCCAAAACAGCATTTATACGCTCGGTGTCTGAGTCCGCACCATCCGAAAGCAGGATTATCACTCGCCGTCCCGAGACCTTTTTCAGAGTCTCGAGCGAGGTCTCGAGTCCTGCAGCTATTGAGGTGCTTCCGGAAGCTTCGAGCTGTTCAAGCTCAAGCAGCAGATTTCGGTGCATGGTCTGCGGAGCCGCCAAAAGCGACGCACCGCCATCGAACTGCACAAGTCCGATAGATATATTCGAGGCAGCACCGCGAACAAAGCTCTCGACCGCCTTTTTAGTGTCATAAATCGCCGAGCCGTTCATGCTTCCGCTCGTATCGACCGCGAGCATTACGGTTACATTCTCTGCCTTGATCTCCTTGCTGAGACTGCTGACCTTTACATTCTTGACCTCTCCGTCAGTGTCGGTTATCGAAAGCTTTCCCGACTTCATAAAGTCCTTTACATCCTCCGCAACATTGACGGTTATGCGGACGGTCGGAAAATCACTCGAATCGACACTGCGCACAACAATGCTTCGATATGCCGCATCGAGTGCTTCGAGGAATACCGACAGAAAGCTGTCGCTTCCGTCATAATTATTGCTCCTGAAGCCGAGAGCATTTGCAATGTAGCTCCAGGAATTCTTTATAGCCTTATTATTGCTGAAGGTCGTGTTGACCCGATAGCTCTCGCAGATCGACGAGATTATCATCGACATCGAATCGTTCTCGTTATTCTTCTGACCGAGCTGACCGATCATGATTAGCAATAGCTTCTTCGCAGTATCGTTGTCCCCCGCCTTGTGGTAGAGATACGAGCGTTCGAGCGGATATGCCGCAGACTTCTTGTCACTTGCGGTCGCGGTCTCCTCGATGTAGTTTATCGCACGATGTACCGATTCATATTCGATATCGTTCGTTACCGAATCGAGCTGATCCGACAGCTCCTTGATCTTTTTGTTCTCGCCCTTAAGATAGGTGAGATCGGAATAATCGGCATTCAGCTTCAAAAGCTCCTCCGAAAGCTTGGCTTCAAGCTCGCTTTTCTGCTCGATCCGCTTTTCGAGGCGGCTTCCGCTCTCGACTATGGGATTTGCCGCGTGCGCAACGATGTTCGCCGCCAGCGCACGGTTCACAAAGGAATCGTCGGCTTCGACCAGCTTTTCGACCGTGCTTATCGCCGTGTCATAGTCGTTGTAATTCGCCGCATAGACCGTTCTCAGTCTGAGTGCGGCAGGCGAATCGTCAGCTTCTATCTCCTGAAGCTCTGTCGAGCTGATATTGCCGTAGCTTGATGACGCATACATATTCGCCATTGCGCGGAGCGTGGACGCACTCTTCTTTACCTTTATGCTGTCCTGAATGCTCTTGAGCGTTGACATAAGCTCGGAACGAAAGCTCTTATCAAGCTCACCGGATAAATAATACCTCGCGCTGTAGGTGTCAAAGCTCGCCGCGGGATCGTTTTTCGTGCTTTCAAAAAGCTCACAGAGCGATGAGATCACATCGTCCTTTGTGCTCTCAAGACAGTATTTTCCGTACTCGATACCGTTGTCGAGCTCACCGTTAAAGCCGCTTGCGAGCATTACAAGCTCCTTCGAGGTCTTGTTCGGATAAACCGTGTCAGTCTCGAGCGCAAGCGAATAGCCCGTGCCGTAATCGCCGATCTCAATGAGCTTTGAGGCAACATAATTCTGCTGCGCGGCGGTCGTCTTCTTTTTTGAGCTTTTTATCGCCTTCGGAATGAATATCAATCCCAACGCCACGATCACGGTAAGAGCTGCGGCTATAATGAAAAGCTTTTTGCTCTTTTTCATTTCGAGATCCCCTCCTTCTTGCCGAGACCCAAAAGATCCTCGTCAATGCGAGTCAGCCTCGGATATATCTCCTTGATCGACTCGGGATCGGAGATCGGATTGTTTGAAAGCATCAGCACCGAGAGCCTTGAAAGCTTCGATACCGGCTCAAGCTTGCTCACCGAATTGTTGTACATCCAAAGCTCGCGAAGCTCTCCGAGCTTTGAGATCGACGAAATATCGCTCACATTGTTGCTCGAAAAATCGAGATATTCGAGCTTATCAAGCCCAGATATCGGTGAAATATCCTTTATTCGGTTTCCCCAGAGTCCGAGAGAGCTGAGCGAACCGAGCTTTTTGAGCTCGCTTATGTCATCGATGCTGTTCCAGCCCAGACAAAGCTCCTCGAGTCCCGATATGCCCGAAATGTATTTCAGCGAATCCGAGGTCAGACCGTTTCCGATAAGCGACAGCCGCTTGAGACTCGACGGTGCTTTGAAATCCGAAAGATCGAGCTTCTCCTGATACGCAACGACCAAGGTCTCGAGATACGGCATATTTTCAACATCGGCAAGAGTCTTTACACTGCCGTGGCGATTCGTCGTGTAGGATCTGCCGTTTATGTAGCATACCCCATCGCTGAAGATGATAGTATCGTTGAGCCTTACCGAATAATACCAGTCTCCGATTATGTAAAGCTCGGTTATCTGGGCAATATCATCGTTGGACACATCTTCGGAATTCAAAAGATTGTTTTCGCTTCGGACGAGTCTATCGATCGTGTTGTCTTGTATCGTTATTACCTCGTCCGCAATGTCTATTTTGTAGTTAAAATCCGCAACCTCGCTGTAAAAGCCCGCATTGTTGTAGGCTATCGCGCGGATATTGCTTTCGCCGTTTCGAAGGATCAGGCTTTTATCATACAGCCTGTCATCGGAGGTCGGCTCCGAGCCGTTTATCGTGTAGTATATAGCATTTCCGTCCTCTGCCGAAAGCGTTACCGCCTGACGCTCGGAATAGCTTCCCGATGCAACATCGGCAGTCGGCGGCGCGGGATGCGATATCAGATAAAGCTCCGAAAGATCGGGATCGTTCTTCACTCTGTCAAATCCCGCTTCGATGACCTCCTTCGCCTCGGAAAGCTCATCACGTGCTATATAAAGCTCGGAAAGCTTTATATACGGCTCGGGAGAATTGGAGCGCGCCGAAATTATCGAACGATATTCGTCAATAGCATATTCGGACTGCCCGAGCTTTGAATAGCATTCGGCAATGCCCATCCGCGCGTCAAAGTTCTTCTCGTCGATATCGAGCGTCTGGCGATAGATCGCTATCGCCTGCTCATAGTCAAGCTTCGACATATATCGGTTTCCCTCGCCGAGCAGCGAATCGATCTTCTTTCCCCGCTCATATTGCAGATAACCGACTATCGCCGCTATCGTAACGGCAAGTATTATCGGTATACATATGAAAAGCAGCTTGTGCTTTTTAATAAAGCTCATCAGGTTCTCAGCCTCCACTCACTCAGTCGGTTAAATTTAATATTTTTCTCCGCTCTCGATCTTTTTTATCAGTCGTCTGCGCTTTGCGCGGAATATCGGGAGCAGGATACATATCAGCAGAAAGCAGACAACGATCAATCCGATCCCGCCGTAAAAATAAAAATCACTCATTTGTTGCTCTTCCTCGTTTTATGAAATTCAGGTCGTCCAGCCCTTTTTGACTACCTCGGCGTAGGTCTTCTCGAGGAATTCCATCTCCATGTCCTCCTCGGATGCCGCCTCCCTGTAAAGCTTCATCGCAGTCTCGTAATATTCACCGAAGCTTGCATAGTCGCGAAGCTCCGCAGCTTTCGCTGCCTGACGGTCGATCTCCAAAAATGCCAAACGCTTGTATACCAGATAGTTCGGATAAAGCTCCGCAGCCTTTGTCAGCCTTTCGGTCGCCTTGTCGTATTCTCCGACCCTCTGATAGCATATCGCAAGGTCAAGCTGCTCTGTCAGCGTCGAAAAATCGGTCGCCGCTATACTCTCAAACAGCTCTATCGCTTTGAAAATATAGCTCTCATCCGAATCCGCCGCCTCCATGCAGAGCTGCGCCTGTCTCTCGCAGAGCTGAACATATCCTATGCTTCGCTCCGAAAGCCGCTTTGCAGTCGAATCAAGCGATTCGAGCCGTTTATCATAGCCACGGTCAAGCTCACCGTAAAGCGTGTCGAGACGCAGTGCCGCACGAACCAGAAGGCTCTGATCCTCCGATCTTGAAATGCACTCGGAGAGAGACTTCTCCGCTTCATCATAGCTGCCGAGCGCATAGGCTATCTCTCCCTCGAGAAGCAAAAGATCGTCGTTCGAGGCTCCCCTTGCTTTTGCCTGATCGAGCGTTTCGGAGGCATCGTCAAGCATTCCGCAGCGTGCAAGTGTGATACCGTAATCGCGTATCGCCGAAGTACGAGTGCTGTCATATATCAGCGATAAACGATAATTCTCAGCCGCACTGCCCAGCTCACCGCTTTCAAGATAGCAGCAGCCGATGAGATAATATGCGTCCGCCATACGAGCATCCGCCGGATCGATCGGAAGCTCAAAAAGCTTGTCACCGATAAGCTCGATCGCCTCATCGTATTTTCCGCTGTTGTAATACTCATATCCGAGTGAGATCGCTTCGGAGGCATGATCGTCGAGCTTCATAAGCCCGCCGCGCCAGGTCATAAAGGCTCCCACACCGATCCCGGCGGTGAGCAGCAGGATCAGCATATCCTGCGTCCTGCGCATACGCTTGAACGCCTTCGTCGAAACGGCTATCTGCCCGAGCGCATTTTTGAAGGCTTCGGAGGTCTGATAGCGTTTCTTCGGATCCTGCTTGAGTCCCTTCGTCAGTATGTGCGCAAAGGCATCGTTGATGTCGGGACAGAGCTTTTCGATCGGTATAAGCTCAGATGTGCAGGGCTGCGGAGCTTTTCCGGTCAAAACACTGTACATCGTAGCGCATATGCTGTAAATATCGGTGTATTCCCCGAGCTTTACCTTGCGCCCGTATTTCTTAGCCATATCACGCGCATCCCCGGCAGTTACCGGACGGATCGGCGTTTTTTTTCGAGCAGGCTTAGACTGTGCCTTTTTCGAAGCGGTCGCTCTCGGCTCGGTCTCATCACCGAGTACGGTCTTTTCCTCAGCTACTGCGCCGAGCATCGTCTTTTCCTCGGGCATAGAGCCGAGCGTCGTTCCTTCGCCGCCAAAGCCATCAGGCTCGAGAATTGTTGCCTCGGGATCACCGAGAACTGTGCGCTCGTTGTCCTTCGAAGCTTCGAGCGCAGTCATCTCTCCGCCGAGCGAGGTAGCCTCGGACGAGGGATCACCGAGCGTTGTCGCGTAAAGCGCAGAATCAACATCGTCTCCGAGCATCGTCGCATCGGGGATAGAAAGCTTTTCATCCTTTGTGACCTTTTTCGCGGTCTGCCCCTCAGAACGCTTCTTTTCACTCAAACGCCCTTCGTAATAGCGTATGAGCTGCTCGACCGGAGCATAACCGTTTGTGTAGCCTATCGTCTCGTCGAAGCCGCTCTCCTGAAGCACCGAAATATTAAAATCGATCAGGCATATGTCCCTCTCGCGCGGCTTGTCCTTGTTCTTGCAGGTGAGCATTATGTTCGCGGGCTTTATGTCACTGTGGATCAAATGCAGCTCGGAATTGTGCAAATAGGTAACCACCTCGGCAAGCTGACGGGTCATTCGGATGACCTCCGCCTCGCTGAATTTTTCTCCCGCATCGATAAGCTCCTTGAGTGAGCTTCCCTCGATAAATTCCATGACCGTGTAGACCTCATCTCCAAACGACCAGAAATCGTATATCTTCGGGAGATATGTGTGCGAGAGCGAGGTAAGAACGATCAGCTCGCGCTCCTTTCCCACAAGATCAACGCTCGAGGCGCGTATTTTCTTGAGTATTACCTTTTTACCGAGCCGACGGTGATAGGCCGAATAGATTATGCCTCCGCCGCCGGAGTTTATAACCTTGATATCGCTGTAATTTTGCGAAAGCTCCTTTAGGAATGCCTCCTTGCTTTCGTAAAGCTGATCTGTCATGTCAACGACTTTTCCCTTTCCGCTCCATAGCAGAGCTTGGTTTTGTTTGTTAATATCCGAATACCGATACCGCAAAGAGTATGAGGCTTTTGATCAGCGATCCCGCTGAAGTAGGCTGAGCAAACTCTTTTTAGGTCTTTGCCGAAATATGATCCCGAGTGAAATGTTGTCGGTTTCACCTCGAGCTATCATCTCAAGCACCGAAGCACGGCATAGCTGCTCGATCGGCTCGCCCTCGGTGATACCCGAATAAAGCCGCTGTGCATCGGCGGCGGTGAAGCCGTGATAATATCCGTCCGAGCAGATGATAAGCATCTCCCCTTCGGCTAATTCGCCGCGAACAACCGCTCGACCAAGCTCCTCCCTTTTTCCGAAATGATCGGTGAGATAGCTCCGTATCCTTCCATCGTACAGCTCGACTCGGGTGTCATCGACAGTCAGCTGACTGAGCGAACCCTCAGGCGAATATTTGTATATCCGACTGTCTCCGACGCTTATTATACATAGGCTCGAGCCAAAGATCAATACTCCCGAAAAGGTCGTTCCGCTGTGCAGAGCCTTTTCGTGCAAATGCTCGTACAACCGCGCATTCCAGTCCTCCGCCGCGTCGAGAAAATGAAGAAATACCGTCTCTGCCTCTGTGGTTCGCGGATCAAGCCAGGTGCAAAGCCTATTAAACCACGTCGCAGCTGATCCTAAAACCAGCTGCGATGCTTCTTCACTCTTTTCAAGTCCGCCGATCCCGTCGCAGACGACTCCGAGAGCCGCCGCTCTGTCAGAATGCAGAAAAACTCCCGCCGCATCCTGATTGACCGCGCGAAAACCGCCCTTGTCGGTATAGCAGCCGCCGATAAGTGCGCCTTGCGGCTTCATATCAGCTCATCTGAGTTCGGAAGCACAACTCGGTAGCGTATGCTCTTCTGCTCAACAAAAACAAGCTGCATTCCATCCTTCAGATCATATTCGAGGTTCGGAACGAGACGCTGACCGTCGAGCAGAGTGCCGTAGGTCGAGCCGAGATCGGATATCTTGTACTGCCCGTCCGCAGTGCGCGAAATGCAGGCGTGACGACGACCAACTCCCTTGCAGCTCTCGGGAAACTCTATGTCCGGCTTGGTCTCGGAATTGCGTCGTCCGATTATCGCACGGTTCGATTTGAAATCGAGAGATATCACCTCGGGCGCACCCTCGAATTTCGAATCTATAAGTCTCAGCTCGTTCGATACCTCTAAGCTTCCGCCGATGTTCGTCTCCTCCGAGGCGATGTATCCGGTATCAACGCTGATCTCGGGCGCGGGCTTGCTCTTGGGAGTCAGCGTGACCTTGGGTGCGGCAGTCGGCTCGGGCTGCTGCTTTAACGGCTTTACTCTTTCGGAGCTCTGCTTCATCGAAGAGAAGGGACTCGACTTTTTAACCTCGGGCTTCTTGCTCTTCTTGCCGCCGAAAAGCTCATCGAGATCGCTCGAATCCGACGACTCTGCCGATGAGATCGGAGCGGTGAGATCGGCAAGAGGATCGTCATCCTTCTTCTTTCCGAGCAGGAAATCAAATATTCCCTGCTTCGAGGACTTCTGAGGCTCTGCCTTTGCGGGCTTCGCCGTATGAAGCTTTGACTCGGGCTTCTGCGGCTTTTCGGTCTTTATCTCGACAGTGCGCGGAGCGGTCGAGCTTCCGCCGACGATCGGTTCGCCGACAGTGATCGGCTCGGGCTTCTTTACAGTATTTACAGGCTCTTCGTTTCTAACAGGTGTTTCGCGCGGCTGAGTCTTCGGCTTGTCAAGACCGCTGTTGCTGTTTTCGATCTCACGCTTTATCACATCGTTAAGCTCATAGAGCGAAACATCCGAATTGAGCAGATATCTCATCATTCGGTTCTGGAATACCGCATTGTCGTTTATCTCAACACGATTGAGTGTGTTTCTGAAAAATTCGATTATCTCCGCGTCACTGCTTCCGAAGCTGTTGTCGGGAATGTAGATAAAGAGATAACCGCCCGTCTGCTTGTCGCGGATTATGAACTGCGGATCTATGCAGATGTTGTGATAGTCGAGAAACCATTCGCGGCAGGTCAAAAACGGTGCCAGAAGCGACGAAGCCAGCTTGAGGTATTCGTTCTTCGAAAGCTCACCATCGAGATTGTGCTTGAGCGCGACTCCCGAGGCAAGCTGGAAATTAAAGGTGCGCTGATCGTTCATCATTCGAAGCTGTATCGGCATCAAAAACGGCGGACGATCCTCGAGCATCACCTGGAGCGCGATACTGTCTATTTGATCCTCATCGTCACACTGAACGCAAAGGTAATTCGCCTTTGCCGACTGTACGACCGAAAATCCGGGATTTTTCAGGATATCCATTTGTTACTTTTCCTTTCACGGTATATTTTTCTAAATGATCACTCGGAGTATAGCTCAAGCAGTATTATCGCGGCCTTTCCAACTCGCTCGGCTACCGCCATTCCGCTGTGGAAGGGATAAGCCGCGTCATATTCGGCAGCTATGACCATATCACCGCTTTTGCTGATATAGCCCCACTTGCCGCCGGTCTTGACCGCCGCAAGCTCGTCGGAGAAGGAATATGCGTCATCGAATATGAAGTCGATGACCGTCTCTCCGCTCGAATTTACAAAGCCCCATTTTCCGCTGTCATTCATGACTGCGATGTATCCGTCCGACTCGGGTGCCTTCGCATCCGCAAAGCCCTTGTCAAATACCTTTTCGCCGTTTTGATAAACGAGCTGCCATTTTCCCGATTCCTTTACCATCGCGACATTCTCAAGCGTCGTCTTTCCGCCGACCTCTACCGACAGCTCGGTAAAGCCGCCTCCGAGCGAATTTATCGCCACATCCTCATATCTGAAGTCGGTAAGCTCGCTTCCGCTCACATCGAGAAGCTTGTATTTTCCGCCGGAGCTGACCACCCATCCGCCGTTTCCGTTCGTCGAGATCGAATCAAAGAGCAGATCGTTCGAAATAAGCTCAAAGTCGATGCTGTAAAATCCAACCTTTCCATCCTTTTCGGCGATTATGTACTTGTCCGAAAGTCCGAGTACCTCGTCAACGATCGTTTCGTCTATAGCATATTTTTCAAAGCTGTCGTTTATAACGTAATATTTGTCCTCGACCTTTACGACCGAAAGTCCGTTTTTGTTGAACGGTGTCGCAAATTGATAGGTCTGACCGCCGCTCTTGCTGCCGCGGTCGTTCACAAAGAAGTAATTGCTGCCGTTTCTTGCCGGAAGGAGCGATGCGCCGTCGGTAACAGCTATGCTGTCAAGATCGGTGAGATACACCCTGTTGGCATATCGGAAGGTCTCATAGCAGGCTCTGAGCTCATCCCGGTGATCACTGCCAAGATCATCCATTCCGAGCTGAAGCAGTGCCTCTGCCTCATCGTAGTCTCCGCTCTCAACATATACCTTTGCGGCGGTGAGATAAATATCGATGTCTGCGGTCTTTGCGGTGACTCTCGCCTCTGCAAGGTCGAGATAGCTGTCGGTGTCGCCGTATTCGAGATAGCAGCTCATCAGCCGATCGTGTATTCCGAGGGTGTTTTCCGTGTCATATTCAAGTGCTTCTATATAAAGCGGGATCGCGCGAACATAAAGCCCCTTTTCAACAAAGGCATCCGCCTGAGAGGCAAGCGCACTCTGCGCTTCAAGCTTCTCTCCGTCATCGTTCGAGTTGACCGCTATGAGCCACGCTCCCACAAGTGCTGCCAAGATAAGCGCGATAAGAAGTATCTGTTTTGATTTCATATTGATCCATTATCTCCTTTTGTCGGATGTTCATCCGGCAATTATCAGCGTGACGAGCGTACCCGCCCACAAAAACGGTACAAGCGGAACTCCGTCCTTTATCGTTATCTTCTTTCGCGCAAGCTGTATCAGCGAAAAGATCAGACAGAACAGCATTCCGTATATAAGCGTTCCTATAACGCGACTGCCCGAAAGATACAATCCCATTACAAAGCTCAGCTTCACATCTCCGCCGCCGAGCTGACCGCGCGAAACAACGTAGCAAAGCAGAAACGTCAGTCCGGCAAAAAGCGATCCGGCAAGTGCGCGGAATATCATCTCGACTCCCGCCGCCACATCGAATACCGTCAATATCCCCCATACGGTAAGATAGCAGATCAGCATCGCGATTATCAGCTTGTTCGGAACAATGTGCCGCACAAGATCTATGTAGGCAAGCAGTGTCATGAAAATTATCAGCAGAAGCTCCGCCGCACTCGCCGCGACCTCCTGTGAGCCGAAAAGCGATGAGGTGAGAGCCGCAAGGGTCGATACGGCTATCATTATCGCGATCCTGCGATCCTTTCCGCCGTCGGTAAATCCGAGCCTTGAGGCAAGCATGAATGCAAGCAAACAGCCGAAAAGCATTATCCCCGCAAAAAGCAGAGCAGTCAAAGCTTCTATCATTTGATATTCACCTCAACTCCGTCTCCGTTTACCCAGCCGCCCACAGATACTCTCTGGACAACGTGGATTATGCGACTCGGAAAAACAAAATTGATATAGCTGAAATCGAGATCGTATTCGACCACGATATCGACCATCCGGTCGCCGCTGTCGTTGAAAAGACTCGAGCCGCTGAAATCAAGCCCGTCGTAGCCCCCGACAACTCCGAAGCCGGTCAGATATTCATCTGCGGATTTCCCGAAATATTCGAGATATTTCTCGGTCATCCCCTTGGCTGCCGCCGCTCCGACGATTGATTTTAAGGTGTAATCCACTCCCGATACTCCGAGATATATTATTCCGGTCAGCGTCCCCTTCGGATTCTTGAAAAGATCGGACATCATCGATATCGATTTCTTTCCGCCGTCGAGCGTCGCAGAGCCGTTCGCCTTTACCTCGTCGAGCTTGTCGAAAAGCTCCTCGGATATCTCAAGGTTCTGTACCGAGGAGGTTATCCCGCTAATCCCCGCCATAGTCTCATTCATCTTGTTGAGTGTGTCGGATATCTGATTTGCGGTGTCATCTATCGGCTTTACATAGGCTTCGCCGTCCTTTTCGAGCGTGTTCGAGGCCTTCTGTAGACTTAGCGCGCTGTATATGTAAGAGTACGAGGCTATCTCATGCGCCGCTGAGTTTATCGCAAACTGAACGCGATTGTGAAGTATGAATATGTTCGTGATGAACAATATACCGAGGCAGACCATTATAAAGGCGGTAAAGCCTATGACCGCCTCGACGACCATCATTCCCGATTCGCCGTCATTCTTTGTTCTTTTCAGCATAGCAAATGCCTCCGTCAATAGCTTCTCGAAACGTGGAAGACATACTGATTCTTCATGTAGCCCTCCAACGAATCATAATCGTCGCCTAAAAATATCTTCGCCATATCCTTCGGCATAACAACAAAGTCGAGCTGTACCGCACAGGTCGTTTTGACCGCCGTCACCGCACTGCTCATCTTGAATTTCAGCTCACTCAGCTTTCCCGTCTCGCCGATCCCCTGCTGTACCGTGTTCACGTTCAACTCTATCAGATCACCCGTCCGACTCGCGATATCGCTTCCCGGTGTCAGGAAGATTATAAGCGCGATGAGATACTGCTGATAATTCAGCTGGAACGAAGCCTCCTTCTTTCCAGCACTGCTCTTCGATTCGATAAGATCCTTTATCTGATCGTATGCGGTCATGTGCTCAAGCTTTGTTTTGAAAACATTGACCGATTCGCCATCCTTGAGTTCATTCCAGTCGGCGATAGATTCAACCGCCGTGACCGCAATGCGCAGTGCCGCAACGACTGCAATGCCGAGGAGCGGGTTCACCGCGGATGCCGCCGAGCCTATCGCCTTTATTGCCTTATTGACCTCGCTTATGGTGTAGGTCGCGGAATAATTGCAGATGACTCTGAAGGCGATTATCTTGTTTCTGACCTCATTGAGATTTCCGACCGACGATTTGTGACCGCCGAAAATGTACTCAAGCTCTGCCTTGTAGAGATAATTTATCTTCTTTGAAAGCTCGTAGCCGGTAAGTGAGGTCGCGACCGTTTTCTCCTCCGAGGAGCTTGAATTGCTGTTTTGATCGTCGCTCTTCGGCTCGACATTCGTCATTCGGCTCGAAAACATCGAAAAATCATACGCGACCGTGTAAAAGTTGAGTATCGCTTTGTTTCCGCCCTCGACAAAGCTTCCGGCATCAAATGCGTCGGCTGCCGTCGAGATCAGACGCTTTATCGTAAGATTGTCAAATACGCTTCCGCCGTCATCTCCCATGCTGAAGGATTTAGGAATGTCGCGCGCCTCCGATTTCTCACTCTCGGACAGTGCTTTGTTCGCATTCGAGGTGGCTTTCTTCGCAGCCTTCTTCTTTTTCTCATACTTCTCACCGTCTCCGCCCGATGTTCCGAAGAGTGACTTCAGATCATTGTAAAGCTTCGCGCAGTCGGTGTCAAACATGAAGTTGTTGTACCGCTCGGAGTTTATAGCCCCGACAAGCACCGATGAGACCGCTTCACCCTTTATGTAAGCCGCGCTCTTGTTCTTCATGTCCTCATAGGTCTTTTGCGCAGTGGACTCAGCCTCGTTGTTGAAGGTGAAGTTCAGTCCCTTGCTGCCACCGCCCTTGAATTCATCCGCCAGCTCGTAATAGGGCTTCGCTCCCTCCTCCGAATCGGGGATGACCTTTTTAATGGTCTCGATATCTTCATTGAGACCGTCCTTCAGCTCCTCCGACACTGACTCGTTCGCCAACGTGTCCTCGAGCTTTTGGAGATGCTCCTTTACCGATTTATACTTCTTTTCGATATTGTCAGCCAAGGAGTAGAGCGCACTCGATATCTTTTCGAAATTCCCGAAGTCTATCGGCTCGACATCGGTCTTTTCTTTGTAGACAGTGTAGGCCTCGACAAACTTCTTCTCAAGCACATTCTTTCTTGCATCCGGGTCAGCATCGTAGCGAGCCTTCAGCGCGAGAAGGTCTTTCTCTTCCTGCGAAAGCGATTCGCCCTTCTTGAGATTCTTCTGGTGCTTTTCGGCAGCCTTTATCGCCGACTCATTGTCGGTGTACTCGCGGTAAAGCTTGAGCGATTCGGAATTTCCGATCGTCTCGATCTGATCATATGCCGATTTTCTCGCCTTGTTGAGTGCGTCGAGAAAGTTCGGATACTGCTTTGCAACCGTAGCGGCATTGTAAAAGCCCTCTACCGCCTCCAAAAGCTCCTCTACCTCATCGTCAAGATCACTCTTTGCTTCGAGAGCCTTCGAATTCGCCGCCGTGTTCTTAAGCGCATCGACCGCGCTCAGCACGGACTCCGCACTGCCGGACATCGCCTGCACTATCCTGAAGCGCATGAAATCGCCGATCTGTGTCGTAAGTACACTGCGATTTCCGAGATTTGCCGATTTCTCCGCCTCCCAGCTCAGCTCGATATCCGCACTGCTGTAGGGCATAAAGCCGCTGTAGCTCTTGTTCTTGAGCGCAACATGATCCCACGATATCGTGCTGCTGTTGGGATCAAAGGAGGATTTTATATATTCATCAAGCGAATCGAGAGCCTTCCTGCCATCCTCACTCTGTGAGACCGCAAAAAGACCGTACAATTCCTTTAGTAAATTGTCGTAGATCGTGAGGACTCCCTCTCCGTAGTTGTCAGCCGTCATGACCGCCTGATTTCCCCAGAGCTTGAGCCTTGCAAGGTCAACAAAAAATCCGTTGACAACCATGGTCGGTATCAGGATCAAGGTGACCATTATCGTTATAGAGCCTGCCGAGCCGTCCGATTTTCTAAGACCGACAGTCCTTTTATGCTTTCTTTTGCCCCCAAAAGACATTATACTGACCATAGCCTTTGCGAAAAAAGCAAGGGCTTCCTTTCTCTTTTCAACTTGGAGTCCGAATTTTATTCGGATATCATTTCACTCCAAATTTTTCCTTGATTGTGCCGTAAACCTCCGTAAGCTTTCCGACAAGCTCGGAGGCCTTTTCGCCAAGCTTGGTTTTGGAGATTATATCCACCGCAAAATCCATGTTTCTCACAAAATCGTCTCCGTCCGTGACGACGACCTCGGATTCTGCCTTTATGACAAAGCTGTCATTCAGTCCCACCAGCGACAGGCTGACCGCCGGACGCACCGTCTGAACGGCGGTTGCGTGTATCCTTTTGTAGATAACGTAATTCGTGCTGTCAACATTTAGCTTTACATTGTCGCCCGTGTCGAAGAACATATATCCGCACATCGAGCGGAAGAATTTCTCAAAATTGCCGCTCTTAAGCTCCATACCGAAAAAGCGATAGGGAAACTTCGCGGTCGGAGTCTCATATTT
>CAYRKS010000009.1:0-20928 GCA_964424855.1 uncultured Lachnospiraceae bacterium | reverse complement strand
GAACGGCTCTGAGACTCGGAGCGGAGAAGGTGTACATCATCTACCGTCGCTCCATGGACGAGCTTCCTGCGCGCCGTGAGGAGGTCGAGCACGCCATCGAGGAGGGAATAGAGTTCAAGCTCCTCAATAACCCCGTCGAAATTCTCGGCTATCATAACCCCGAGGATAAGCGCGATCCCAAAAACGGACGTGTAACTGCGATAAAGTGCATACGCATGGAGCTCGGTGAGCCCGATGAGCGCGGTCGCCGCAGTCCTATCCCCGTTGAGGGCAGCGAGTTCACTCTCGATGTCGATACCGTTATCATGTCGATCGGTACCTCCCCCAATCCCCTCATCAAATCGACCACCGCAGGTCTCGAGGTCAACCGCCGCGGCGGTATCATCGTCGAGGAGCAGACCGGCGCAACCACACGCGATATGGTATTCGCAGGCGGTGACGCAGTTACCGGTGCCGCTACCGTTATCTCGGCAATGGGCGCCGGAAAGGTCGCCGCTAAGGCGATCGACGAGGCTCTCTCGAAGTAATCCAATAAAATGCCGAGCTTTTCCAAATGATTATGCGCCCCAAAGGTTAAACACTTTTGGGGCGCACTTCAAAACCGCGTAAAGCTCGGTATTTTTGAAAATTCACCCCTAACAATCAAAAACAGGAAGGAGGCTTTTCAAAAAAAGCCATGAAATTCATGACCGTAAAAAACAAACACTGCCCGATAGCCTTGATAACCGCAGCCGTCACTCTGCTGCTTGCTCTCTCCTGCACAGCTGCCGAAAGCATCACCTTTGTTGATGTCCCCGAATCCGACTATTATCATGAGTATATAGCATACCTCGCCGACAATAATATCTTCAAGGGGGTCTCCGCGACCGAATTCGCTCCCGATTCGCCGATGACCCGCGCAATGTTCGTGACCGTCCTCGGAAGAATGGCAAATGCAAAGCCCCCTTCCGATGCCTCCCCCTTCTCGGATGTCCCCGAAAACGAATGGTACTCCGATTATATCGCCTGGGCAGCCGAAAACGATATAGTCAAGGGCTATTCCGCAGATATCTTCGCTCCCAATGATGTTGTTACCGAGGAACAGGCTCTCGTGATAATCGAACGCTTCTGCGAAAAATTCAATATCGCACTGAAGCTCGGCTCGTATCACTATCAATATTACGACACAATATCCGATTACGCCGTCGACGGGATAAATAAGCTCGCTTCCGCAGGTGTCTTCACCGGTCAGCGCGGAAATAATATCCTTGATCCCAAGGCTCCCGCTTCGCGCGCCTTCGCCGCAGAGCTCCTCGCAAGGGTCTCATGGCTCGAAGCCGAGCAGCCCAAGCCGATCGAAAGCCTCGATCCCGCATCGGTCACGGCAAAGCTCCGCTCGCTCGAGACCGAATATCCCGAGGGCATGAGCTGGACGAACTATGATTATTATGAGTGGTACGGAGGCTATTATACCGGCGGCTACGGCTGTGCGGCATTCGCCTTTATCCTGAGCGACGCGGTGTTCGGTACCACTCCCGCAAAAATAGTGACCGACCTCACCGATTTTAACCTCCGCCCCGGCGATATCCTCCGCCTCGAGGGCGATACACACTCGGTCATAGTCCTCGAGATCAACGATAACGGAATAATCGTAGCCGAGGGAAACTATAATAAAAGTATCCACTGGGGAAGAGTACTCACTTCCGAGCAGCTCCTTCGCTCCGAATACGTGATCACCCGCTACTGAAAAAGGGTGCGCCGCCGAAACCTCTCGGCAGCGCACCCTTTTATTCTCCTTTCCCGGGAAATACATTCCCACTCTCGACACTTTTCGCCGAGCTTCGACCGTTAAATCAAAAAAATCGAGACCCGCCCACCGCGAGCCTCGATAAAAATTCGGCAAGCCTTTTGAATGTTATCTGTTCTTCCCGAGCGTGTTGAACCACCTTTTTATTTTGAACCATCCATTAGCATCGGTGTCAGTGTTCTCCGCTCTCGCTCTTATGCCCTCCATGAATAAATGTCCGAGCATATCGGTCAAATCGTTTTCGAAATCCCTTGTATTGTCCCCGTAATCATGCTGATAATGTGCAAATTCGTGTAACAGTACACTGCAAAACTCAGTTGAATCATTCATAACACTGCGCTTTATGATGATCACATTTTTCGACGGACAATAAACACCTCTGGTTGCCATACCGTCATAGCCTAACTGAATGGTCTCTGAGATCCGCACGTCAATGTTGTATTTGAAGCCCTTCTTTTTCAGAAAATCCTTTACCTCGTTTGTCAACCCGAGTATCTGCTTCTCTTTGGGCGACAGCTCCTCTGCCGACACGAATTTATATGAGAAGGAATCATTGTATTCTTTGAATATCGTATCAAAATTTGAAACCGAATTTTCAATTTTACCATACACACTGTCAGTTACCAAAACCAGTGTTTTTCCGCTTTTCTCCAATATTTCCGCCTGCTCGTTACTTAAAGCCGCTCTTTGAGCGGGTGTCATGAACACAACATTCGCACATTTGCTCAAGGTTTTTGCGGCATAGGTAGCCACATCGACCCAGCTTGATTCATCATAGTTGGTGCCGCTCATTATGTTTTTCAAATCGTTTACCAACGGCATAAGAACCGCATTCGAGCTGCACTGCCTTAAAATATTTTTGACCGTCTCCGAGTACGCTGTTCTTCCTACGTTTGAACGCTCTCTGTTAAGAGCCTTTTTGATCTGTGCATTGATATTGGTTATGTTATAGCTGAATAAAAAATTCTCTTCTATCGCAACCTGAACACCGTTTATGTAGATTATTCCCGGTGTACCCTCGCCTTTATATACTTCACCGTACTTTGTTTTTTCCAGTAATTTAAGCTCACCGTTAAAGCAAAGAAACATCGCCTTAGCCTTTTCGATCGACTCGTCCGAAATTCCGTCGATCACAAATTCCGTACCAACAAAATTTTCATCCAAAGGTTGGTCAAATACGGCGTGCAGCGTCTGAATATCAAATCCGGCTTTTTGAGCCATAGCCAACGAAATGTGCCCGTATTTTGAATCGATTTCGACACCGATCCCTTTTCTGTGAAATACCGCTAAAGCATCCTTCAGCCCCACACCGAATTTTCCGATAAGAAACGGAGAAGCCAGCTTCTCTTTGTTTTCATTCTGAGTAAAGTGTGAATATTGAAGCCCTCTGCCAAAATCTCTGATATGCCACTTTCCGTAAGCTTTGTATATTTCGATCGGCTTTGAATTTGTCAATACCTGCTCATCCAATGCGTTCGCAATGATCTCTCTGACAGCGTGCTCGGGTTCCCAATGCTCAAGCACCTGCTCAATGTTCAGATCAAATAATTTATCCATAATTACTCCCCCTCGCATAATGCTCTATAAGTTATTCTCATAAAAAGAAAGAGGATACCCTCAACAAATCCGGTATCCTCCGATGCTATTTGATATTATACGCAGCTTTTATCGTGAACAACAGCTCTCGAATCGAAACCGATAATTATGCGTAATCACGCATACAAAAACCGTATCGCCTTGTATATCCACTCAGAGCTTTCGTGCGGCTCGGTGAATTCCCGATTGTCTGTGACGCAGGTTCCCAGACAAAGCCCGTGTCCACCGTGGAGATATATATGTACCTCGCAGGGAATGCCGCGCTTCGCGAGCTCAAGCGCAAAGCTGTAGCTGTTTACCGGCGGAACACACGTGTCCTCGCTCGTGTGCCATATAAAGCTCGGCGGAGTCTCGTCATCGATCTGCTTGTCGGTCGATAAAAGCCCCATGAGTGCTTCGTCCCCGAATCTCTCGCCCAGAAGATTCTTCATCGAACCGACATGAGAGAATTTCGTCCCGGTCTGTATTACCGGATAGCAGAGTATCAGCTTGTCCGGACGATACATCCGACAGTCAACGTCGTTCATACCCTCGGACTCGAAATATTCGCCGAATTTGTTCCAAAGCGTTCCCGTGCAGGAGCATAAATGCCCTCCCGCCGAAAAGCCGGTCGTCGCTATGTTGTCAGCTTTTATCCCGAAACGCTCGGCATTCTCGCGTACATAGCGTATCGCCTTGAAAGCCTGGAGCTGCGGGATGGGGAAACGCACCGGCGCACAGCTGTAGTCGAGTATGAACGCACATATGCCGTCAGCCACATATTTCAGCGCGATCGGCTCCGCCTCGCCCGAATAGGTGATGCCGTAGCCTCCGCCCGGATAGATTATTACCGCCGGACGACGACCTTCATATGAGGTCTTTCCGCATACATCGGGTATGTAGCAACGCAGCGGAACGGTCACTCCGCACGCGGTTATGCTTTCGGTGAAAAAAGTCATCGGATATCAGCCCCTTTTACTAAATTAAACCCTGTGGTTGTAATCCGACTTCGGATTTACGATCTCGCGCCAGTCGAGACCGCCGTTTTCAAGCGCGGTCACAAGAACCTCCGCGGTGGCAATGTTGGTCGCTACCGGAATGTTGTAAACATCGCACATACGGAGAAGGCTGTACTCCTCTTCGTTGAAAACAATGTCCTTCGAGGTGTCGCGGAAGTAGATCAGAAGGTCGATCTCATTGTATGCAACGCGCGAGGTTATCTGCTGCGTTCCTCCGTGCGAACCCGAAAGAAGACGCTCGATCTTCAGTCCGGTCGCCTCCGAAATGTACTTTCCGGTGATTCCGGTCGCGCAGAGATTGTGCTTTGCCAGGATTCCGCAGTATGCAATGCAGAACTGTGTCATAAGCTCCTTTTTCTTGTCGTCAGCGATGATTGCGATTTTCCATTTATAATCAGATCCTTTCGTTAATATCTCGTAAAAATTATTGCGCGTCACTTTCTCTCTCCGATACCCTATCGAAGCAGACGCTTTATCCTCCGCTTTGTCGATATCCCGGTAAATCCGGAAAAAAGCGGTATATACCGCCCCATAAGACGGCACGCTATGTTGTCAAAGGCGACCGCACAGTTTCCCTTCGTGCATAGCTCGCCTCTCTCCGAGCTGAGCATCAGCCCCCTGTCCTGAGGGATTATCCCTCCCAGCCGAAGAAATGTTCGGTCGATTATCTCGTCGATGCCCGGACGCTCTCCGCTTATCGCACCGTCGATATCAAAGCCGTTGATAATAAGACGCTCATCGAAGCCCTCAAAGCCGATCCGCTTCGAAAGATCCTCTCCCGTCCTCTCGGCAGCACGTATGCTCGACGGCTGATGCGATGCCACTATAAGCGCACGGTCTATAAGTCCCGTCCCGATAAGCTCCGACGAAACCAGAGTGCCCGGCGTGTCAAGTATGACATGATCAAAGCCATACTCGCTCTCGGCTCTCGAAAACACTCCGCAAAGCTGCTTTGCCGTTATCTCAGTTCCGCCCGAAAAGGGCGCGGCAATAAAGTAAAGCCCCTCACAGCTCTCGAGCTTCATGACCGCTCTCGAGATCGCCGCCCTCTCAAACGCCGCATCGTACAGATCGTATACGATCTCGTCCTCAAGTCCGAGCAGAAGATCGAGACAGCGCATCTCAAAGCTGCAATCGACCAAAAGCACACGCTTTCCGCGCCGCGCAAGCGCAGCAGCAATGTTGACCGCCGAGGTTGATTTCCCGACCCCGCCCTTGCAGGAGGTGATAAGGGTGTACTCCGCTCGGTGAAGCCCATTGCCCGGCATAAATTTTTCCTCTGTCTGCGGCATATACTTCACCTCGCTTGCAGACGTTCCGAGTTCCTGAAAAATGTTACAAGCGAACACGTTTTGTGACATAAAAACAAATAGTTTACATGGTTGCTGACCAATTAGTTTAATCTTACGATTTCGCTAATGTGACAATAATATGATACCACAAATTTGTGGTTATTGTCAATAGCTTAAATAACATTTTTTTGTAAAAAAATATTTTTTTACATTTAATCAATATTTGAGCCATAATATTTTACCATATCTTGCCTCTGGTGTTAATATTTGGGGTGAAATTGCACATTCCCATCAATTTCCCACCTTTTAACTGGACTTTGACCGCCCGTTTTTTGCTATTCTCACTAAACAAACCTTACCATGATAATATTCTCAATGCAATACCGACATCCCGCTCCCTTTTATATTTTGCCGACTGTTATCTTAATTTTTAACAAAATAGCTATTGTATTTTTCTCGCGAATAATGTATAATAGAGCGTGAAGTAAATTCCCATATTATATTTTTTGAATGGAGAAACGGAAATGGTACTTGAAAATATCGAATTCATAAAAAATGCCGATCCCGAGATCGGAGACGCTGTTGCCAAGGAATATGCACGTCAGCAGCGCGGTCTCGAGCTGATCGCCTCCGAAAATGTCGTCTCACCCGCTGTTATGGCGGCAATGGGTACCGTCCTCACCAATAAATACGCCGAGGGCTATCCCGGAAAGCGTTATTACGGCGGCTGTGAATGCGTCGATATCGCCGAAAACATCGCTGTCGAGCGCGCCAAAAAGCTCTTCGGCGCAGAGCACGCAAACGTCCAGCCTCATTCGGGGGCACAGGCTAATACCGCAGTATATCTCGCCCTCCTCAAGCCCGGCGATACCGTGCTCGGTATGAACCTCGCTCACGGCGGACACTTAACGCACGGCAGCCCCGTAAATATTTCGGGTATGCTCTATAACTTCGTCCCCTACGGCGTTGACGAAAACACAGGTCTCATCGATTACGATAAGCTCGAGGCTCTCGCCAAGGAGCATAACCCGAAGCTCATCGTTGCCGGTGCCTCCGCCTACCCGAGGATCATCGATTTTAAGCGCATCTCCGAGATCGCAAAGAGCGTTGGTGCTTATCTGATGGTCGATATGGCTCATATCGCGGGACTCGTCGCCGCCGGACTTCATCCCTCTCCCGTGCCCTATGCAGATGTCGTCACCACCACCACTCATAAGACCCTCAGAGGTCCGCGCGGCGGTCTCATCCTCTGCCGTGAGGAGCTGGCAAAGGCTATCAATAAGGCGGTCTTCCCGGGAACTCAGGGCGGTCCGCTAATGCACATAATCGCCGCTAAGGCAGTATGCTTCGGCGAGGCTCTCAAGCCCGAATTTAAGACCTATCAGGAGAACATCGTAAAGAACGCAAAGGCTCTCGCCGAGGGTCTCGTCTCCGAGGGCTTCGATCTCATCTCGGGCGGCACCGATAACCACCTCATGCTCCTTGACCTCCGCAATCTCGGCATAACCGGAAAGGATCTCGAGCATAAGCTCGACGAGGTATATATCACCGTCAATAAGAACGCTATCCCCAATGACCCGCAGTCGCCCTTTATCACCAGCGGCATACGTATCGGCACTCCCGCAGTCACCTCCCGCGGTCTCAATGAGGACGATATGAAGAACATCGCTCACCTCATAAAGCTCACCGCCACCGACTTCGAAGTCTCCGCCGACAATATCCGCGCCGAGGTCACTCGCCTCTGCAAGAAGTATCCCCTCTACGAGGGCTGATAAAAGCCGCCAATCCGCAAAAAGCAGGGAAGAGGAGGTCAATCCCCATGCTCCGCAGCCTTGATCTTTATTCCGCCTTCGCCGACCTCGCCGGCTACCAAAGCCTTTCGGCGGCGGCAAAGGCTATGCACATCTCTCAGCCCGCTCTTTCGGGAAAGGTCGCCGAGCTCGAGCATTCGCTCGGCGTGAAGCTGATCTTCCGAACCAATCGCGGCTTCACTCTGACCGAGGAGGGACAGGCTCTGCTCGGTCATCTGCGACTCGGCTTTTCACAGATTGAGGCGGGCGAAATCCGCCTCAAGGAGATCGCGGGTCTCGAGGACGGACTTATGCGTATAGGAGCGAGTGATATGACCCTGCGCTTCTTCTTACTCGATCATCTCGAGACCTTTCGCCGAGAGCATCCCGGCGTAAAGCTTGCGGTCACAAACGCTCCGACTCCTCAGACCCTCACGGCTCTGCAAAACGGACTCATAGATTTCGGCGTGATAAGCGAACCGATCGACCGCACCGACCTCCATGAGCTTGAGCTGCTCCCGGTTCGCCAAATACGCGATATATTCGTCTGCACCGATAGCTACCCCGAGCTTTTGTCGGGTGAGATCGATATCTCCGAGCTTTCGAAGGCTCCGCTCGTAATGCTCGGCGGTGAGACCTCGACCCGCCGCTATATCGACCGCTGCTTTGCACCCGATTCGCTCTGTGCGGATATCGAGCTTGCAACCAGTGATCTTCTGCTCGAGTTCGCAAGGCGCGGGATCGGTGCCGCCTGCATAGTCGAGGATTTCGCGCTTGCCGACCTCGCCGATGGCAGACTAAAGCGGATACGCCTAAAAAAGGAGCTTCCGCCGCGAAGCTTTCTCCTCGCATATTCAAAAAAGCTTCCGCTCCCCGCGGCAGCCTCACGTCTTATCGAGGGAATAAAGAAAAGCCTCGCAACATAAAGCTCCGATCTGCCCGTAAGCCCGCAAAGGCTCGGGAAGGGAACCAAGCCTCAAAAAGAAAGGATGTTCAAAACAAAAATGCTGATACGCTCAGCCGAAATAATCTCGGTAGGTACCGAGCTTCTGCTCGGCGATATCGTCAATACCGACGCGGCATTCATCTCAAAGCGTCTCGCCGCGCTCGGAATACCGCAGTATCACCAGTCGGTCGTCGGAGATAACTCCGCGCGTCTGCGTGAGCTGCTGAAGACCGCACTCGAACGAAGCAGCCTCGTCATACTGACCGGCGGTCTCGGTCCGACCTACGACGATCTCACAAAAGAGACCGCCGCCGAGCTTATGGGTCGAAGACTCGAATGCCACGCCGAAAGCCTCGAGAGGATAATCGCTCGAGCAAATGCCTTCGGCTTCAAAATGACCGAGAACAACAAAAAGCAGGCTCTGATCCCCGAGGGCTCGACCGTATTCAAAAACGACTTCGGAACGGCTCCGGGAATGGCGATCGAGGACTTTGAGAACGAAAGGATAGTCATCCTTCTCCCGGGTCCTCCGCGCGAGTGTGAGCCGCTGTTCCGAAACGAGGTCGAGCCTTATCTCAAAAAATTCACCGAAAGCCTCATCCTGTCCCACACGATAAATATCTTCGGCATCGGAGAATCGAATGTCGAGACCATACTTCGGGATATAATGACCTCCTCGACCAACCCGACACTTGCTCCCTATGCAAAGGACGGTGAGGTGCAGCTCCGCATCACAGCCTCGGGAAAGACCGAAGCCGAGTGCGAAGCCCTCTGCGCCGCAATGCTTGAGCGTGTGCGTTCGAGCGAGGTGGGGAAGTATATTTACGGCATAGACGTGGAAAGCCTTGAGTCAGCTCTTGTAAAGCGGCTCAGAGATACCTCGAAGCATATCGCCGCCGCGGAATCCTGTACCGGAGGATATGTCGCAAAGCGCATAACTAATGTCAGCGGCTCGAGCGAGGTTTTGGACGGCAGCATCGTCACCTACGCAAATCGTGTCAAGGAGCAGTTTGTCAATGTTTCACGTGAAACATTGACCGAATACGGCGCGGTGTCGAGTCAAACCGCACTCGAGATGGCGCGCGGTGTCCGAAAGCTATTCGGCGCGGATATCGGTGTTTCGACCACCGGAATAGCAGGTCCGGGCGGCGGCACACCCGAAAAGCCGGTCGGAACAGTATTCACGGCGGTTTCGACCGAGGACTTCGAGGAGGTTCGTGAGCTGCACATCGGAAGAGGTATGGCAACACGCGAATATGTCCGCTATGTTTCGGCATCGAACGCACTTCATCTGGCTCTCAAGGCTCTTAACTGACACGCCGACACAAACTCAAAAATCGGAAAGGCTGTAATAGCTTTTGACCGTCCCATATACTCATATATTTTTTCAAGGAGAAACAATCATGAACGCAAAGGAACTCATCGCCGCTCTCGACAGCGGAAAATACAACGACATCTTCACAACCCTCTACGGTGCCGAAAATATTCCCACCCAGACCGAACGCTATAAGAACACCGTAAACGAATTTGCAAAGCTCTTCGGCGCAGACCGCGAGATATCCCTTTTCTCGGTCGCAGGCAGAAGCGAGATCTCCGGAAACCACACCGACCACAACCACGGTAAGGTTCTCGCAGCCTCGATCAACCTTGATATCATCGCCGCCGCCTCCCCTCGCGAGGGCCTCCGCATAAACATCAAGTCCGAGGGCTTCCCGATCGACGAGGTCGATATCACCGATCCCGCAGTCGATGAATCTCTCTTCTACACCTCCAAGTCGATCATCTCGGGTATGTGCAGCGGCTTCCTCAAGTACGGTCATAAGGTCGGCGGCTATGACGCTTACACCACCTCCAACGTCTTTAAGGGCTCGGGACTCTCTTCCTCCGCAGCCTTCGAGGATATGGTCGGACTCATCCTCAACGGCTTCTATAATAACGGCTCGGTCGAAAATGCAGAGATCGCAAAGATCGCTCAGTACTCAGAGAACGTATTCTTCGGCAAGCCCTCGGGTCTTATGGATCAGACCGCCTGCGCGGTCGGCGGCTTCGTCGCTATCGACTTCAGAAATCCGAAGGAGCCGATCATCGAAAAGCTTCCCTTTGACCTCACCGCCGCAGGCTATTCGCTCTGCATCGTGAACACCGGCGGAAACCACGCCGACCTCAACGAAGACTACGCCTCCGTTCCCGCCGAGATGAAGAAGGTCGCTTCCTACTTCGGAAAATCCGTGCTTCGCGAGGTCTCGCTCGACGAAATACTCGCAAATATCCCCAGCCTCCGCAAGGTCGCGGGCGACCGCGCTATCATGCGTGCCATCCACTTCGAAAACGAGAATGAGCGCGTAACCGCTCAGACCGAAGCCCTCAGAAAGGGCGACATCGACGCATTCTTCGAAGGCGTTCTCGCTTCGGGTGCTTCGAGCTTTAAGTATCTCCAGAACGTCTACACCGTAAAGAACGTCTCCGAGCAGGGTCTCTCGCTCGCTCTCTGCCTCGCAGAAAACGCTCTCAAGGGTAAGAAGGCTGCTTACCGTGTACACGGCGGCGGCTTTGCCGGAACCATTCAGGCGTTCGTAAAGACCGAGGACGTTCCCGCGTTCAGAGCTGCTCTTGACGCAGCCTTCGGCGAGGGTGCTACCACCGAGCTCAAGGTACGCCCCTACGGTGCGATCCGTATCCAGTAAATCCGTAAGGAATGAAGAAAAAGAAAAACACCTCTCCGGTCTACTCTCCCGAGGCGGTCAGTGAGGTAAAAAAAAAGCTGAAGGAATTCAATAAAAAGCGGCTTTTGACAATTCTCGTCTCTACTGTCGCGATATTTGCGGCATATGAGGCTTTTCTGAGCCTCGAGGAGTCGAAGGGCTTTGGTTTCAGTATAGCGACCGCCGTTATGTTCATCGTCGTTACCCTCCTCGCTATCGCGGTCATCCTCCTGAACCACGGCTTTTCCAAAAAGGATTTCACTCCCGATATGCTCCGCGAGGATATCCCGAAGGATGAGGCGGAAGCTCTCTGTGAAAAGCTCAATGCCCACCGTGCGCTCGCAAAAAAGCTCATGATGGTGCTCACTCCCTTTATGCTCGCACTCCTTCTCGATATCATAAACCTCTTTTACGGCGATATGCTCTCGTCGGTCTTCAAATTTTTGGTGCCTAATTAAATGAAGCTCACTGCCTACACCCTCGCATCGAGCTCGAGGGGAAATTCGGTCTTTATCTCCTACGGTAACGACGCGATACTAATCGATGCGGGAATAACCTGTAAAAAAATCGAGCTTGCCCTGAGAACGATCGGAAAAAGCCTTTCCGACCTCTCGGCTATTCTCGTGACTCATGAGCATACCGACCATATCTGCGGTCTTCCGGTAATAGCTAAACGCTGTCATATTCCGATACACATGACCGAGCCGTCGGCAAGAGAAATGCTCAAAAGCCCTAAATATTATCCGACCGCCGACTATATCACCGTACATCCGCCGATATTCTCCCTGAATATCGGCGAGCTGACTGTTCGCTCCTTTCCCACTCCGCACGACAGCGTGTGCAGTGTCGGCTACGTTATAACGGCGGGCGGTCAGTCGGTCGGACTCGCGACCGATATCGGTCATATCTCAAAGGATATCTCGGACTCGCTTTACGGGATCGAAAGCGTTATCCTCGAATCCAACCACGATGAAAATATGCTCCTCTCGGGTCCATACCCATATGAGCTGAAAAGACGCATTCTCTCGGAGCGCGGACACCTTTCAAACGAGGCTGCTTCGGATTTTGCTCAAAAGCTCGCGCATTCCGGCACAAAAAGGATCGTCCTTGCCCATCTGTCACCCGAGAACAATATTCCCGAGCTGGCTTTTGCCACCTCCTCTCTGCGCCTCACACATACCGACTGCTCGGTCGAGGTCGCAGCCAAGGAAGGCGTGACCTTCGTGTGCGGAGAAACAGTAAGCTGTGGCTTTGAGCTTCCCGCACGCAGAAAGGAGCTTCCATGCTGAAGGTAACTGTCATATTTGTCGGTACGGTAAAGGAACGCTATCTCACCGAGGCGATAGCCGAATACGAGAAGCGGCTCTCTGCTTATTGCACACTGACAAATGTCTGCATAAAGGACGAACGGCTCCCCGAAAAGCCCTCACAGTCCGAGATATCGGCGGCATTGAAGCGCGAGGGTGAGCGTATACTCGCCGCCATACCTCCGCGCGCATATACGATAGCTCTCTGCGTCGAGGGAAAGCAGCAGTCGAGCGAGGAGCTTTCAAAAAGCCTTTCGGCTCTTACCTCCGAGGGCTATTCTGAGATCTGCCTGATAATCGGCGGCTCGGACGGTCTTTCGGATGAGGTGAAAGGTGCGGCAAGGCTCAAGCTCTCGATCTCAAAAATGACCTTTCCGCATCAGCTTATGCGCGTGATCCTGCTCGAGCAGCTCTATCGGGCATTCAACATCGCCTCTGGCGGTAAATATCACAAGTAAACAGAGCAAAAAATTCCAGGCTGGTTCAAAGCTTTACGAACGAGCCGCAGAGCAAGGAAGAATACATGAAGCTTTTCAAAAAGATCGCCGTGAGGATATTGCCGGTCGCATTTCTGGCATTCGTCTCGGTCGCGGCGATAGCATATCAGCGCGGTGTCTATGATATAACCTTCATTGAGCGTCCGTCCTCATCCGAGAGCAATACCTCAGACACCTCCTCTCCGCCCGTCACGACCTCGCCGCCCGAGTCAAACGGCGACACCTCGGATATCGATCCGATCGACAGCACCTCTCTCCCCGACGATGACACCTCATCAAGCGAAGGCTCCGAGGAGCTGCCGAAAACCGATGCGATAACCGATTTTCTGAACAGCCTTAAATCCACTTCGTCGATGCTTTCGAGCGGCTGGGAGGTCAGCGATGCGGTGTATTCCTCGGGAATGCGTCTGACACTTCTCGATCCGTCGGTATCTTTGGATGGGAATTTCACACTGAGAAAAAAGACCTCGACCGAGTACACCCGCGTACCGAACGAAAAGTACGGCGGCTATACCACCGAGTCCTCGACGATATATGTCGATCGTCCGCTCGTTGAGGTCTATATGGACTATATACTCGTCGATAACGGCTCGACCGTCTCTCTTCTGAACGGCTCGGGTGACCTTCTTGACGGCAGCTTTGATATAAACCTGTATCTCCCCGCCTACACCCGCGATTCGGACGGCGCACCGCAGTTCAAAACGGTAACGACCTCGAGATACGGAGTCTCGACTGTCAAATATTTCATGTTCGATGAAAACGGCGGCTTTGTCGCCAGCGATTACAATGACGCTGCCGAAAACCGCGGACTCTATATAAACTATCCGAGCTATTACGGAGTGAGCGATTCGAGCTATACCAGAGCTTACAAGGACGGCTCCTACGGCTACGCGACTCAGCGCGCCGGAGTGCTGTCGGGCTATCGCTACACCGGAGCGTATGAATTCAGCGAGGAGCTTGCCGCAACGACAAAGCTCGATGAGGTTTTGGGAGTTGATGTGCTTTCGTATGTCAACACTCGCTTTACCAACAAAATAACCGGCTAGGCATCGGCATACAACCACGGTCCCTACTACAATCTCTCTGGACGGCGAGTCTCCTCGGTATACCGTCTGCCCGACACGCGCGGCACCGAATCACTCGGATTTTTCTACTTCGATCACGGACTCGTCCGCATACGCCGCCAGGAATACGACTACTACCACACCTACGACTCGCTCGCCTACGACTATCACGGGCATTATATCCTCTGCTGCACCGATGAGGATCTTGTAATGCGCAGTGACGGAACACTCTACGATGTCCCGGGCGGATACACCGTGAAGGCATACTCCGACGGTATTTTCCTGCTTGAAAAGGATGGGCTTTACGGCTTTATGGACTATACCGGAAGCTGGATCGCTCAGCCGATATACGACTACGCCGAGCCCTTTTCGGAGGGTCTCGCGGTAATCGGAAGCGGTGACAAGCGCGGAGTTATAGATACAAACGGACGCTTTGTGATACCGATGCTCTTCGATTATATCCAGTCCTGCTCGGGCGGAATAATCCCCGCATGGGACGGAGCAAACGGCTGGCACATCTTCAATAAGGTGAAATGATCGGCGCGGATTAACCCACAGCCTTGTGAGTTAATCCGCGATGGCAGCTAAAGGGTTAATCCACACGGCTGTGGATTAACCTCAGGGAAGCCGCCGCAAGTCAGCCTGTTACAGGCTATACACTCCGTCAGCGTCAAAAAAGCAAAGACCGAAAATCGTGTAATTCAAAGGTCGCTTTCGGCGAACTCCAATCAGCATTCAAGCGGCTTTGAGAATCACGTCGAGCTTTTCGTCATAGCCGATCTCGCTTCATAAACCGATTATTTTCGACCGGAAATTCGTATTGACAGGACTTATTTGAAACAAGTCTTGAATATTGTCGGCGAAATGCGGGGATCTCACAACCCGGCTCCGAGCCTCGGTTGATATCTCAAGCGGCTTTGCTCGATCAAAGCTGTTTTGCGGGCTTTTGAGTCGGTTATAAAAGCGAACAAACGATGCTTTTCGAGCCGTCCGTTATCACGAGCGCGCCGATAAGTCTATCGACTTGTACGCTCGTTTAACCGCACCTTATCTATCAGAGTAAACACGAGTTAATCCACAAATCTGTGGATTAACTCACACAATAAACCACAAGGTGCGATAGCTTCGCGCCGATTTAATTAAATTTTTATGAAAAAAATAAAGGAATACGCCGCCGGTGAGGTCGATGTCGCGGTCATCGGCGCGGGTCACGCCGGCATTGAAGCCGCACTTGCCGCGGCACGGCTCGGACTGAATACCGCGCTTTTTACGATAAATCTCGACGCGGTAGGAAATATGCCCTGTAATCCGTCTATCGGCGGAACGGGGAAGGGACATCTCGTCTATGAGATCGATGCCCTCGGCGGTGAGATGGCGCGTGCCGCCGACAAGGTGATGCTCCAAAGCCGAATACTCAATCTCGGAAAGGGAGCCGCCGTGCATTCGAAACGCATACAGGCAGATCGCCAAAAGTACCGTACCTTAATGAAACACACGATCGAAGCTACCGAAAAGCTCAAGCTGATCCAAGCCGAGGTCACGGATATCCACATCGTTTCGGAAAACGGCGAGAGAAGGATCGAATCGATCGTTACCAAGCTCGGAGCGTGCTGGAAATGCCGCGCGGCGATAATCTGCTCGGGAACCTATCTCAACGCCCGCGTGATCGTCGGAGAAGTGGCATACTCCTCGGGACCCGACGGTATGCTTCCCGCGACCGAGCTTTCATCGGCTCTTTTACGCGAAGGACTCGAACTGATGCGCTTCAAAACCGGAACCCCCGCGAGGATACACCGCGGCTCGATCGATTTTTCACGGCTCGAGCTTCAGCCGGGCGACAAATATGTCGATCCCTTCTCGGTCGATTCGGATCGCGAGGAGCAGAATTCAAGAAAGCAAACTCCCTGTCACATCGTTTACACGACCCGGGAAACTCACGAAATAATCCGCGCGAATATGTCGCGCTCACCGCTCTATTCGGGCATGATCGAGGGAGTCGGACCGCGTTACTGCCCGTCGATAGAGGACAAGGTGGTGCGCTTTGCCGACAAGGAACGACATCAGCTCTTTGTCGAGCCGATGGGCGAGGACACCGAGGAGATGTATCTTCAGGGCTTTTCCTCGAGTCTTCCCGAGGAGGTTCAGCTGCAAATGCTCCACAGCCTTCCCGGCTTTGAAAAGGCTCAGGTGATGCGCACAGCCTATGCCATCGAATATGACTGCGCAGACCCAACACAGCTGCGTCCCACGCTCGAATTCAAGGCGATCAAGGGATTATACGGTGCGGGACAGTTCAACGGCACCTCGGGCTACGAGGAGGCGGCAGCGCAGGGTCTCGTTGCGGGTATAAACGCCTCGATGCAACTGCTCGGAAGGGAGCAGGTGATACTCCCGAGGCAGTCCTCGTACATCGGAACGCTTATAGACGATCTCGTGACCAAGGGAACGAAGGAGCCGTACAGGATAATGACCTCGCGCTCCGAATATCGTCTGCTGCTTCGTCAGGACAACGCCGCAGAGCGTTTGACTCCGATCGGCAGAAGGGTCGGACTTATAAGCGACGAACGCTGGGAAAGATTCGAAGCCGAGCAGAAGGCGGTCGCAGAGGAGATCGAGCGGATAGAATCTCTCACGATCTCGCCGTCCGAAACACTTCTCCACATACTTGAGGAAAACGGCTCGACTCCGACAACGAGCGGAGTAAAGCTTGCCGAGCTCATCCGCCGCCCCGAGCTCGATTACGAAAAGCTCGCACCGGTCGATAAGACCCGCCGACCTCTCCCTCACAGGGTCAGGGAGCAGGCTGAGATCAAAATAAAATACGCCGGATATATAAAGCGTCAGCTCGCCGAGGTCGCTCGAACCGAAAAGCTCGAATCGAAGCGACTTCCGGTTCCGTATGACTATTCCAAGGTACACGGCATACGGATAGAGGCAGCGCAAAAGCTAAACAAGCTCCAGCCCGAGAGCATCGGTCAGGCCTCGCGCATAAGCGGAGTCTCACCGGCAGATATCTCGGTACTACTGATACTTTTCGGCTGAGAAAGGAATCCCAGAATCCCATGTTCAAGAACCGTTACAAAGAAATACTCGCGGAAAACTCGCTCGAGGAGCTTGCTACCGAGGAGCTTGCCGAACGCTTCGAGGCTCTGACGGCACGTATGCTCGAGGTAAACGCGCACATGAATCTCACCGCGATAACCGACGAGGACGGAGTTATCCTCAAGCATTATGTCGATTCTCTGAAGATATCCGCGCTTATACCGAACGGCGCGAGGGTCATCGATGTCGGCTGCGGAGCGGGCTTTCCGTCACTGCCTCTTGCGATAGCCCGTCCCGATCTCAAGATAACCGCGCTCGACTCGACGGCAAAGCGAATAAATTACATTTCCGAGACGGCGGAAATACTCGGGCTTTCGAATATTTCCGCGATAGCGGGACGCGCCGAGGAGCTTTCTCACGACTCCGAGCTTCGCGAGAGCTTCGACATTTCCTGCGCAAGAGCCGTCGCGCGTCTGGCAGCCCTTTCGGAGCTTTGCCTGCCCTATGTAAAGCCGGGCGGAAAATTCATCGCCCTGAAGGGACATTCGCAGGATGAAGTCTCTGAGGCGGTGAGCGGCGTAAAAAAGCTCGGCGGAAGGATATCCGACTCGCTGAGCTACGATATTTCGCTCCCGGAAGGGGAAGCGAATCCGAGATCGATCGTGATCATCGAAAAAATTTCCCACACGGCGGAAAATTATCCGCGCAGTTGGGCACAAATCCTGAAAAAGCCGCTTTGAGCGGCTTTTTTCACACCCTGTGAGCTTTTTATTCACGGAAATCGCGGCTTTATCGACCGAGAGCTTTATTTTTCCTTACCGAGAATTCAACACGCTTTTCGGCGAAAATGTGGTATTATATTTTCCACAAGGCAGTTAAAAATAAAATGCCGAGAGTAAGGAGAGAAAAAAATGACCGCATTATTCAAAAACAGCAAGAGGGAACGAGAGCGCGAGCTCGAGGCGGAGCGTTCGCGTCTCGACCGCCGCAGCCGTGAGCTTGACGAGCGCGAAAGCTCGATCCTCGCCGAGAGGCAACTTGCGAAAAGTGAGCTTGAGCGCGCCGAGCAGGTTAGAGCCGATGCCGAGCGTTACGAGGAATACGGACGCATACACAGCATACCGACCGAGCAGATAATCCCGAATCCCGCTCAGCCGCGCAAGCAGTTCGAGGACGATTCGATAATCCGTCTCGCCGACAGCATACGCCGCTGCGGAATACTTCAGCCGCTGACCGTTCGAAGGCTCGAGCCTGAGCTTTTCGAGATCGTCGCGGGAGAGCGAAGGCTTCGTGCGGCAAAGCTCCTGCAGCTTGCGTCCGTTCCGTGTCTTTTGGTCGATGCCGACAGCAAAAAATCGGCGGAGCTTGCGATAATAGAGAACATCCAGCGCGAAAATCTGAACATATTTGAACAAGCCTCCTCTATCGCGGCTCTGATCGACATATATAAGCTTACGCAGGAGGAAGCGGCGCGGCAGCTTTCGGTCAGCCAATCCTTTGTCGCGAACAAGCTTCGCATACTGCGTTTGACCGCTCCCGAGCGCGAAAAAATACTGCAAAACAATCTCACCGAGCGTCACGCGAGGGCATTGCTCAAGGTCGAATCGGTCGAGCAGAGACTGAGAATAATCGACTACATAGTAAAGCGCGGGCTTAACGTCGCAACGACCGAGAGCTACATTGACCGTTTTGTCGCCGAGGAGGCCGCCGAACGCTCTGCCAAGGCTCCGCGAAGGATAGTTCTTAAGGATATCAGGTTGTTTTACAACTCGATAGACAAGGCGGTCGATATTGTGCGTCAGGCGGGGATAGACATTGAAAGCGAGCGCGAGGAAGGGGACAACGAGGCAATAGTCACTATCAGAATACGAAAGCATCCGCGCGTCGCAGAAAGGATCTCGGTATCTTCGAAGGGGGAGGCTCGAGTCGAGGCGGCACCGAAGAACAGAGTGTCCGATCGCTCGGGCGGCAGACTCGAGAGAGTAAAGGAGAATGAGACAACCGTCGAGGATGGATTGAGAGTCTGAGAAGGTATGTTTCACGTGAAACATTTTGAGACAAAATGTCCCTAAAGAGTAAAAATTTTTCGAGTATTCGATTTGTTTTCAAGAATTGTATTGACATTTGCCGTATTTCTTGCTATAATAGATATGTAAACAATCTGGAGGCTACCAAATGGCATTTACAATTTCTCTGGCAAATCAGAAGGGCGGTGTCGGAAAGACGACTTCGGCGGTAAATATCGCTGCCGCACTCGGTGCTCTTGATAAGAGAGTGCTTCTAATCGACCTCGATCCGCAGGGCAATTCCACCAGCGGAGTCGGCGTTGCGCGCAGAACGGTAAAGCTCTCGTCCTATGATGTTATAATCGGTAAGGCGAAGGCTTCGGATGCGGTCATCGACACCGGCTTCAAGGGGCTTTCGCTCATACCGTCGCAAATAGGTCTTGCGGGAGCGGAATTCGAGCTGATCGACATGGAGTCGCGCGAGCTGCTTTTGAAAACGGCTATCGAGCCGATCGGGGACGAATATGATTACATAATAATCGACTGTCCGCCGTCGCTCGGAATACTCTCGATAAACGCTCTTGCGGCAAGCAACGGAGTGATCATCCCGATGCAGTGCGAGTTCTATTCGCTCGAGGGGCTTTCTCAGCTGATGCTTTCGATAAAGCAGGTCAAGAAGCTCTACAATCATGATCTCGAGATCACCGGCATACTCATAACCATGTTCAACGGCAGACTTAATCTGTCGGCACAGGTTCTCGATGAGATCAAGAAGTACTATGCGGACAAGCTCTTCGCAACAACTATCGTGCGTAATGTAAAGCTTTCCGAGGCTCCGAGCTTCGGTGAGCCGATAATCTACTACGACAAGAACTCGAAAGGTGCAAAAGCATATACCGACGTTGCAAAGGAGATCCTCGAGCGCACCTGATATGCTTTCAGGGAATAGAACAAAACAGCGAAGAATCGAAGGGACAAAAATCAAAAATGGCAAAGAAAAAAGGACTCGGACGCGGAATGGAGGCAATATTCCTCGACAATTCCCCCGAAGAATCCGAAAAGTCAAGCACGCTTCGGATATCGGAGATAGAGCCGAGACGCTCTCAGCCGCGAAAGGATTTCGATCCGGAGGCACTGTCTCAGCTTGCCGACTCGATATCGGCGAACGGAATAATTCAGCCGATCATCGTCCGCGAATCCGAAAATCCGGGATTTTATCAGATAATCGCGGGTGAACGCCGCTGGCGCGCAGCCAAGCAGGCGGGGCTTTCCGAGGTTCCGGTCGTTATACTTGATGTAGACGACCGAAAGGCATCCGAATACGCACTTATCGAAAACATACAGCGCGAGGACTTAAATCCGATAGAGGAGGCTCTCGGTCTGAAATCACTGATAGAGGATTACGGACTGACACAGGAGGAAGCGGCGCGGCAGGTCGGCATGAGTCGAACCGCACTGACAAATTCGCTCCGGCTTATGGAGCTTCCGAGCGCGGTGATCGATCTTGTATCGACAGGGCTGCTCTCGGCGGGACACGCGCGCGCACTTCTCGGACTCAAGGACAAATCACGGATAATCCCCGCCGCCGACCGTGTTACGGCAGGCGAGCTTTCGGTCAGAGCGACCGAGGAGCTGGTCAAGAACATAAACTCGGAGAGACCTCCGTCTCAGCCGAAAAAGAACGAGGTCGAGGAGAGCTATTACCGCTCACTCGAGGAAAAGGTCTCGTCCGCGCTCGGCTGCAAGGTAAAGATAAACCGCGGAAAGCGGAGCCGCTCGGTATCGATAGCCTATCGCTCCACCGAGGAGCTTGAGCTTTTGATCGAAAGGCTGACTCACAGCTTTATCGACGAATGATCGGCAAAAGCACACATTTACAGACTTAGAAAACAATTTTCAAGG
>CAYRKS010000008.1:0-21240 GCA_964424855.1 uncultured Lachnospiraceae bacterium | reverse complement strand
ATCGTCGGCGCGGTGCTTCTCGCCCTTTCGATCGTAATGCTCGTGTCCGCGTCGAAAAAACGCCGTGAGCTTTCCGACCTCGACGAGGAATTCGACATCCCTGCGCTTGAGGCGGAGATCACCGAACGCTCCGCCGCAGATGAGCGCGCAAAGCTCAATGAGGCAATGCGAAACGGTCTCCTCTCACAGCTCGATGACGCGATAGCCGCGCTGAACCGCGAATTTTCTGTCATACCCGAAGAACTCGATGACCGTATAGCTCAACTTGAGATCGCTGCCGCCTCGACCGAAAAGCTCCGCACCGAGCGCGAAAAATATCTCGGGATGCTCTCACAGATGCACCGTCAGCTCGACGGCTACGATGAAAACGAGATCGCCGCCGAGTCCTCAAGCACACTCGACCTCTCGGATATCGACGCGGCAAACCTCCCCGCCATGCGCCGTGAGGCGGAATTCCTCACCAACAGCGCAAAGACCCTCGCAGGCTTCACCGCAAATCTTGAGCGCGAGATCGCCGCGATACACCTCACCGATGACCCAGCAAAGCTCGAGAGCCGCCTTCGTGCCGCTCGTGCCGAGCGCGATAAGCTTGAAAAGCAGCTTGCCGCACTCAAGCTCGCGTCCGAAAAGCTCTCCGAGGCGAGCGCAAGCCTTCGCGACAGCTTCGCCCCCCGACTCGCCGCCGAAGCAAGCCGTCTGCTCGGACGGCTCACCGCCGATAAATATTCCGAGGTCGGTGTCGGCGGTGAGCTTTCGATGTCCTGCCGCACCAAAGCCGGACAGAAAAGCATATCCGCGCTCAGCGCGGGAACGCAGGATGCCGCATATCTCGCACTCCGACTCGCGCTCTGCCGCCTTATCTACCGCCGTGAGCTGCCGCCGATGATCTTCGACGAGAGCTTCAGCCGTATGGACGATGACCGCACCCGCGCAATGCTCCGACTCCTCGCCGCCGAGCCGCAAAGCCTCGTCCTCACCGCAAACAGCCGTGAACGCTCCCTCGCCGCCGACCACAATTATTTGAAAATATAGAAAAAACGCTCATCCTCACGGGTGAGCGTTTTTAATATTATAACTAAAAACCCGACAGCCGCCAAAAGGCGGCTGTCGGTATCACACGCACATGAAAAGCCATGTAACGTCAAGTATCAAAAACGGTTTTCCAACCACCATGACCGATCGCCTATCAACCGGCATCTCGCCTCGGATTGACTTAGAGCTCCATTAGCCAGCGACCGCTTTGCGCCACGGTATTTTACGCGAGTTCAATTTTGCAGTAGCAACGAACTTCTCATGCTTGTGCGATATGCAAAAGTTGGAGTAACTGAGAGTTATTAGCCTACAGTTACAGGGATGAGGAAGTAGTAGCTATCGAAGCAAACGCGAACGAAGTAATTGCCCTTCTCGAAAGTCTGAGCCTTTTCACCATTGAATGCATCAGGAGTGCTATTTACACGCTTGATAGAGAAGGTGCAAACACCTGCCTCATCAACAGTAGCAGTTACATTAAGACCATCGTTGCCATATTTAACAGTGGTATTATCCTCAGCATAGATGTAAGCTGCAACAGTCTTGTCAGCAACACCAGCCTTGAGACCAGTCCACTTGCCGTTAGTAGCAACATCATCTCTCCACTTATAAGTATCTCTAATGGTTGCGCCATTGAGAGTACCAACATAGACCTTACCGCTGATTTCAGCAGTCTTTGCAGAAGTATCATCAGCGAATGCTACATAAGATCCGCCATTATCAGTCCAAGTAGCGTTAACCTTCTTGGTTCCGACAGGATCATTATTAACAGTAGTACCCTTCTCATAAGCAATACCGATGATGGTCTTGTTGTTGTTATTGCCTACGATAACATACTTAAGGGTATAAGTCTTGCCGCTTGCAATAACATCATAAGGATTGGTCTTAAGGTCGTACTTAGCAGCATTGGTGAACTTAACATTATTAACTGCATTGTTATCGATAGTCCATACACGAGCAGCTACGATATCATCACGATCGAAGTTATCATTAGTCGTGAAAGGATCAACCTCTACGTTAGCAGACTTAATAACAAAGCCATTCTTTTCAACAGTATAAGCCTTACCTGCAACGAGGTCAAGATCAACGCCATCCTTAACGTAGATGGTCTTTACCTGAGAACCGTCTGCGAGGTTGATAGCATCAACATTGTATGCCTTGTAAACATCGGAACCGGAGAGACCAAGAGTCTCAGCAGTTGCCTTTACATAAGTAAGAGCACTGTCATTGAGAATAAGAATATTGGTGGTAGGAGCAGCATCAGCAGTAAAGATGTTGGTAACATCAGTAATAGCATTGTTGCCACAATCAACTACAACAACGCTCGAAACGCCATTATAGCTATTGGAACCATAACCAAGCTTGTTGGTGTAGACAGTAGCCTTAGAAAGGTCGATAGTCTTGTTGTTAGCGGGCGAGCCAACCAATACCTTTACAGTATTGTTAGCACCGAGGAAGTAGAATACAGTCTTAGCGTCAGTGCGAAGTGCTTCATCTCTTACAGAAATATTATCTGCAATGCCGGAATTGAAGTTAAGAACACCCTGAGTAGCAGTGATCTGCTTATTGTACTCAGCGTCAGCAGAAGTAAGAGTGAGGGAAACAGTTCCGTCAACCTTAGTTCTAACCTGGAAGAAGTCATGCTCATTGAAGTTAGTATTGATGGTGTTTACAGCTGCCGAGAGAGCGAACATATTGAGCTTCGAGAAGACATACTCAGTATCGCCGATCTTAACAGAGGAAACCTCAATGTCATTGGTAAGAACGCCATTGACATATGCGCTTACGATGATGCTGTCCGAAGTGATATCGGTGATCTCGTTAGCAACAACAACGTCATAGGGATCGCCAGCCTGTTTGGACTGTGCAGCGATGATGGTGTCGCCGTAAGCAACGAAGTTTACAGTGTCACCGATAACGAGATCGTTCCAGTTAACGAAGTTCATGGTCGCCTTATCAGCGATTTCATTGAACTTAGCACCGTCAGTGGTCTTAACCTCTGCGCCGATGAAGCCTGCCTTCATACGATCTTCGTTTGCAAGAACATATTCCTTACCACTGATGGTAACGATTACGCTTCTGTAAGTAGACTTAGTTTTGTCAGCTACATTAGAATTGGTGGTGTTGATCTTGGTGAGAATACCGGATTCCTTAGCAAGAACCTCAACAACATTTACAACCTTAGTATTTGCGTTGTAGGTATAGGTAATAACATCACCCTTCTTAAGATCGGTGTTGGTGAAGGTAACTTCCTCGCCATTCATTACGCCGAACTTCGCCTTCTTACCATCGACGTTGTAAACGTCCATGTAGAGGTTAGCAATGGTTGCACGATCGTACTTGCCATCGCGGTTGTCATCGTAAAGGGAAATCTGATAGTTCTTGTTGAGATCCTCAAGCTTTTCAGCAGTGTAGGTGGTGTAGTTTATAGCCGAACCGGGGATCTTAACACCGAAAGCGTCGAGAGCCTCTTTTTCAGTGTGGAATACACCATCATAGAGGTAGAGGGTAGTGCCGTTGATTTCAACTGCGGTTGCAACGATCTTGTTAACATCATTGTAAACATTGCCGTTCTTATCAACAACGAGAATGCTGTTGGTGGTATCAACAGATCCGCCGGCATAGATAACGAGCTCGTTCTTGAGAGCAGCACCGGTGATCTCGTCAACTGCATAGTAAGCAGTGCCGTTGATGGTGATCTTGCCGGTAGTCTTGTTGCTAATAGCAACATCAGTACCGTTAACAACTACAGGCTCGAGACCTGCAACGACCTTAACGAAGGTACCCTTTTCAGCATCGTAGTTAACGAGGTCGAAAGCATGAGCAAAGCTGTTTTCGATCTTGTCAGACTCGATTCCGAGAAGAGCTGCCGGATAGTACTTAACTTCACCGGTAGGAATGCCGTTAGCAACTACCTGAACGCCGACATAGCCTGCTTCAGCGGGCTTTGCGTTCTCATCGTACTGCTGCTTTTCAGTAGCGGTAACGATAACGGTGGTAACATTGTTAGCACCTGCGAAGCCGAAGTTCTTCTCCTCAATGGTAGCACCGCCGTCAGCGGGGGTAGCCTTGAGCATGTTGTAGATTACCTGAGCGGTTTCAGCTCTGGTGAGAGTCTTAGCCGGGTCAGTGACCTTAACGCCGTTGGTGAGACCGATATTGCCGGCGATCTTGTAAGCCTCGATCCAGTAGGGATCGCAGGTGGTGTCAACATCGTAGCCGAGAGCGCGGACAGCCATGATGAGAGCGTCCTGGTATCTGATACCAGCTCTGGGTGCGAAGAGACCGTTGCCGATACCGGTAACGATATTGTTGGTGTATGCGTATGCGATTGCGCCGTACCACTCGTTAACGTCGGTGAATACAGCAAGACCATCGTTCCAGTCCTTAACCTCGGGCTCGAGTGCGCGAGCCATCATGAGAGCCATCTGGAATCTCAGGACGTCAGCATCGGGCGAATAAACATCTTCGCTGGTGCCGTTTACGATTCCGTACTCGGTGAGAGCGTCGATAGCGGCAGCATAGATGTTGTCGTCAGCAACGTCAGAGTAAGCGGAAACCGTTGCAGCTGCGCTTACTACCATAAGAGTAGCAAGAACAAGTGCAAGAAATTTCTTGAAATTTCTCATTAGTTTTTTCTCCTTGTAAAATTTTTTTAGGGATCGAAGACTCGCGCCGCCGCTCAAGCTCGTCTCACCTAAGCTCTTAAGGCAGTGTTTGCCCGCGATTTGTTTCCCTGACAATATCTTACTACATTTCATTATTTTTTTCAAGTCCTTACGCGCCATTGTAAGGTATTTGTAATTTTAAGTGGTATTTAATAATTGCTATCCGACCTATATCAGCTTGCCGAGCAGCCGCGCCAATATCCCGCCGAAGCCGATCCGCTCGACCGCCGAATCGCTCCGTATCACAGCCTCTCCGATCACCTCGCCGTCTAAGCGGTATTCCACCCGCCCCACCTCGCAAAACGCCTCTATCGGCGCACTTAAACGCTCGGGCAGCTCGATAACTCGCTCTATCCGCGAAGCCCCGCCCTTCTCCACCACCACCGAAAGCTCGGGATAGCTCACCGATACGACCCCCTCCGCCGAGCCGATGACCTCTATCGGCTCAAGCTCCTCCGGTAGTAAATGCACCGCCTCCCAGTTCGCAAAGCCGTAGTCGAGCAGCTTCTTCGCCGCTTCGTTTCGCGCGTCACGGCTCTCTGCCGCCATTATCACCGCAATGAGCTGCGTCCCGTCGCGCTCTGCGGTCGCACTGATGCAAAACTTCGCCTTTGAGGTCGAGCCGGTCTTGAGACCGTTCGCCCCGCGGTAAAATCTTATCAGACGGTTTGTGTTCGTCAGCCCGAACGCACCGCCGCGTATCGTGTCCATCCAGATCGACGAGTACTCAAGTATCTCGGGATGCCGATTTATCAGCTCGCGAGACATAGTCGCAATGTCACGCGCCGAGGTCAAATGCCCCTCTGCCGTGTCGTCAAGTCCGTTCGTGTTCTTGAAGCTTGTGTTCGTCATCCCGAGAGCCGCCGCGCGCTCGTTCATCATCGTGACGAATTTCTCCTCGCTCCCTCCTACTCTCTCGGCAAGCGCGACCGCCGCATCGTTCGCACTCGAGACCACAACACATTTGATAAGCTCCGAAACGCTCATCTCCTCCCCCGCCTCGAGATATACCTGTGAGCCGCCCATCGATGCCGCATATTCCGAGACCCGTATCACCTCGTCAAGCGATAATTTCCCCGCCTCTATCGCATCCATCACCACAAGTAAAGTCATGATCTTCGTCACCGATGCCGGCGGTAACGCCTCGTCCGGATTGTATTCGTATAGCACCTTCCCCGTCGATGCCTCCATTAAAATGCAGCTCGGTACTCCGAAATCGTTCGCCCCCGCCCTCAACGAAAGCATCGATACCGTTAAAGCCAAAAGTAATGCGAATATCCCTCTTTTCATAAAAAACACCTCCGCGAAAATATTATTCGCGAAGGTCGATAAATATGAAGACTCCTCCCGAGCTCGGGAGGAGCCTTGACTTTAGATCATGTAGGGCTTGATCTCGGCAAGGAGCGCATCCGCGTTGTCGGTGTGCGCGGTGAGCTTGATCGGCTTGAGAAGATCGAGCGAGAAGATTCCCATGATCGACTTCGCATCGACTACATAGCGACCCGAAGAAAGATCGATGTCGATCTCGAACTTGGAAACGATGTTTACGAAATTGCGAACGTCCTCTATGGACGAAAGCTTGATATCTACACTTTTCATTGTTAAATTACTCTCCTTAAGGTTAATTTTTGATTACACTAATATAATACCGCAAATCGAGCGATTTGTCAAGAGCTTTTGAGAATTTTTATGTGAAATTTTCGTTAATAGCTTGTGCATACTGCGTATCTATCGCCGATCATTTTGTGCATACTGCCTCTGCGTCAAAGCTCCGCGGCATTTGTCCACTTGTCGAGCGATCTCGAAAGATATACCTTCCCCTCCTTGCGGTCAAACTCGAAGCAAAGCTCGTGCGGTGTCGAAACAAAGCGCATACGGATCGTCAGCCTGCCGTTTTCACTTCCCCATGCCGCCGCAATGTCGGCGGGAATGCCGATCGCAAGCTCCCCGACAAAGCGCGTCGGAGATATCGGGCAGTGGTCGAAATGATTGTATTCCCAACGTCCCGCACCGCAGGTCACCTCGACCGCCGAATGCTCACCGCCGAGCTTTGCGATAAGCTCATCGCCGATGCTCTCGAGCGTGATGTCGGTTATCCCGGTCGCGTTCGCGGAGATTTTGTAGCTCTCGCACTCGATATGCTCGCCGCTGACGATCGGCAGCGAGGAACAGGGTACCGCCGCAATGTCGTACTTCACCGTTGCCTCGGGAAGCGGCTCGTCACTCATCGCCGCAAAGATCGTCTCCCAGTATGCGTCGAGTATCGCCTGCATATCGCCGTTTTCGGAGATTATTACCGAGACCGAATCCTTTTCGGGCGAAACTATTATGTACTGTCCGTTCGCACCGTCCGCGCGGAAGCAGTTGTGACGGCATCTCCACCACTGGAAGCCGTAGCCGACCTTCCAGTCGGGTATCGGATTCGCGCTGTTGTCGGATATCGCCGAAACCGCCTCGTCGATGTACCTTTCGGAAAGTATGCGCTTTCCGTTCCATATTCCCTTGTTTAGATACAGCACACCGAGCTTGAGCATATCCTCGGGTGAAACGTGTATGCCCCAGCCTCCATCATTTATTCCGTCCGGCGATTCCTCCCACCAAACACCCTCGATCCCGAGCGGATCGAAAAGACGCGGCTTCAGATAGTCGAGCATACGCATACCGCTGACCCGAGTTATGACCTCGGAAAGCATATAGGTCGCAGTCGAATTGTAGGCAAAATGCGTTCCCGGCACATTCTCGACCTCGAGCGATAAGAAACGCTTTGCCCAGCCGGGCTTTGTGGAGGCGACTCGTCCGAGCGTGTCGTTCTGATGTCCCGTGTTCATCGTCAAAACGTGCCTTAGGGTCATCGCCGACAGATTTTCGCTGATCTTCTCGGGAAGCTCATTCGGGAAGAAGGATATCAGCTTGTCATCAAGCTTCAAAAGTCCCTCATCCGCCGCAATTCCGATCGCAGTCGAGGTCCAGCTCTTGCTCACCGAATAAACGTGACGCTTGTCGCTGAATCTGTAGGGCTCGGCTATCGAGGACGCAACCAGCTTCCCGTGACGGTAGAGCATATAGCCCTGATGACCTATTTTTTCACTGCGCATACGCTTTTCAAACGCCGCTATCGACGCACTGTCTATCCCGACCGACTCGGGAGTCGCGGTCTCGAATTCATAAGGAGTAAATCTGTACTTCATTTTAATTTTCCGTCCGAGCGAGGTCTTCGCTCGGTCACCTTTCCGCCCTTCGGGCTTTTATTGCTTTATTCCGCATACTGCGGCAAAATTATTTTTCGCAAAGCAGCATTCTTATCGGGTTGTCGTGCATAAGCAGCCTTGCAGCCTTCGAATCAAGCTCCGGCAGTATCGAATCGAATACATACTCGAATCTCGTTGTAGCCTTGATCGCGGGAAGTGGATCAAAGCCGCTGAAAAACTGATCGTCGTGAGATAACAGCAGCTGACGCTCAAAGCCGGCATCGAAAATTCGATTTATGTCCTCGAGCTTTTTCTCAATATATCCGCGCGACTTGTCGCCATACAGACGATCAAAGCCGATATAGCATCCGAGCCGAGCTGCTTCGATCGGATACGACACATCCTGCGAATCGCTGAGATGCCCGACCGTTATGCACTCGGGCTCAACTCCGCAGTCAAGCAGTATTTCAAGTGCCTTGAGACCGTTTCGGTTCGAAGCATTCGTGTGTAAAATCAGTGGTATGCCAAGCCTTTTCTGAGCCGCCGACTCGGCTTTAAGGAGCTTTTTATCAAAAGCACTCAGCTCGGGATATTCGACCGCCGCCTTGATGACCCCGACACCGTTTCGCTCGGCATCGGCGATAAGATATTCGGTAAGCGTTTCGTGGGACATACTGTATAATATCGGCTCGTCGGTATAATAAAACCCGGTCGAGCAGACGATATTGACCCCGCTTTTTTCGGATATGCGCCTCATAAGCGAAATATCGCGCCCGAGATTCAGCGGTGTGCAGTCCACAAAAAGATCGAGCAGATATTTTTCTCTCAGCTCGGACAAATGCTTCACCGCCCTTTCCTCGAGCGCGGCTTTGTCGAGGTACGCCTCTCCGACAGCCGAAGCAAGCGGCTCGTAGGCGCAGAGTATATGCTCGTGACTCAAAGCATTGTGTATCTCACTCTCGGATATTTTGCCGAGTACGGTATTTATTTCGCTCACTTTGATATCCTTCTTGCTTCGATATAAAATCTCTTGTCATCCGCTTCACCCATCGAAAAGGTCTTTCGCGGTAAGGCTCCGTCGGCGGCGACCGTCGGAAAAAGCTCTGCCTTCTCCATGCCCTTGAATATGAAGCCGATCGAATCGTTCGAGATCAGCTTTTTTACCGAATCGACTCCGTGAATGTAATCTATCCGCGCACCGCTCTTCTTCGCATATTCGTCGAGAAAGCTCTGAAGCGTTCCTACCGGAAGAAAGGAGGTCGGATTTTCGAATACGATCTCGGTCTCTCCCTCGCTCGTGACAGCCGTGATACTCTGTGCAGCCAAGACATTATTCGGAAGCGACTTTGCATATTCATTCAGACTCTCGATCACCTCTCTCGGCTCGACACCGAAAAGCACACGGTATATCGGCTCGAATTCGAGTGCCTCGTCATGGATGTTCACTATCTCGGCAAGTGCAAATCTCGCCGGATGGGTCTCTCTCTCCTCTGGCGAAAGCGTCGGCTTCAGCCTCTCCCAGAGTGCCTTCGCCGAGGCGAGCGAATGGTTTCCGTCCCCCATCGCAAAGAGGAAGGGAGCGTCTCCGACCGCCAGCCCTTCGAGCAAGTCGCATATCCGCCCTTGCTCACCTTCGCCGATGAAATATCCCGTAACGTGACCCGAATTCTTCATCAGCTCGAAATCATACGCCCTCTCGAGTTTCTTTCCATCGATAGGCTCGATAACTTTCCTTTCGGGATCATCGATAAGTATCATTATGTGCGGAAGCTCGATAGGCGCACCCTCGCGTATCCTTACGCGCGGCGGTATCCGCTCAAGCACCGTTCCCTCGGTGGCGCGAATGAGCGAGCTTGCTCCCTTAGTGTAATCGTAGCAATCAAGATCGACCGCTCCGATAATACCGTGCCTGACCTTGCCGTTTTTAAGTCTCCGCTCGAGGAAGATCATCGAGCTCGGAAAGGGCTCGAGTATTTCGTCAAGATATCTCTTCATCTCGGAATTTATCTGCGGTATCCGCTTTTTTGCCTCGTCAAGATATATCTCTGGCAGTGTCACACGGAGCGTCGATTCGGAAGCTCCGACTATCCTCTCGACCTCTTCCCAATAATCACGCTCCGAGGTGTATTGATCGCAGGCTATGCAAGCCCATTTTTTCATCCTCTCGGGATCGTTTCTAAAGTGAGGGAGAAGTATCTCCGCACCGCAAAAGCAGCCTTTCATAATTTTTATCCTTTCTTTGATGTTATGTTTAGCCTTCAGCAAAGCTCGGGATGATATTCATCGAGTATCGCAGAGCCTATAAACTCGACTTCAGCCCTGCGCTTTCCGTCAAGCTTGAGACCATCCCTTTCGATCTCCAAAATACTCATTTTCATCCTTCCTTTCGTTTGGACAGCGTATGCGTTTTTATCATGATAATATAATACCACATTTTTTCTGATTAGTCAAGCCCCTGCCGTTATTTCGTCCTCTCAGCTGAAAAGTCCCCTACCGCTTTGCTTCATTTAATTTAAGTGATGCCGAAATTTTATCAGCTTCACAAAGAATTTTTTTGATTTCAACGAATTTTTATCGCGCCGTCATACAGCCGTCACATTGAGGCTTTATAATATAATCACGATCAGGAAAGAGATCGGACATGATCGAAAAGCGATCATAAAAAAGAAAGAAAAGAAAAAATTCGAAATATACACGGAGGCAAATATTATGGACAACAACATTCTCAACAACAACGAAAATGAAAACACTCAAAGCACTTCCACCGAAGTGAATGCGGTCGAAGCTCCGGCGGCTGCTCAAGCTGCGGATACCGCCGCTCCCGTTTCATCGGTCGAGCCGCAGACCTCATCCTCATCCACCGAGCCCATTCAGCCCGAAGTTCACACCGAGCCTCAGCCTCAGAGCGGTACTCAGGCAAACGATCAGACCGCTTCTTCGGATTTTTCGAAGTACAGCGACTCCTCGTCGAGCTTCGTTCGCGTTCCGCGTCAGACCGTTTACATCAATAATAACTCGGCAAAAAAGACCAAAGCTCCCAAGGCTCGTCTCGGTGCGGGTGCGGTCGCAGCTGTGGTCGCGGTCTGCATGGTCTTCTCGGGCGGCGCAGCCTTCGCCGGCACTTATATCGCAAACAAAATGACCTCGAACCCCACCGTCTCGCAGAGCGGCGGAACGGTTTCAAACGGAAGCCCCTCGGTCATCTTCCAGTCCTTCACGAACGGCAATAAGACCGCGGGCACCTATGAGCAGGTCGCCGAGGCGGTCACACCCACCGTCGTTGAGATCACGACCGAATCGGTCTCCTCAGATTCCTCCTTCTGGGGCGGAAGCTACATCGTTTCGGGCGCAGGCTCGGGCGTTATCATCAGCGAGGACGGTCTCATAATCACCAATAACCACGTCATCAGCGGTGCTTCAACGATCAAGGTACAGCTCAACGACGGTACGGAATATCCCGCGACACTCATCGGCTCGGATTCGGACAGCGATATCGCAGTCATCAAGATCGAAGCCTCGGGGCTTCCCTGCGCTCTCATCGGAAACAGCGATTCCCTCAAGGTCGGTCAGGAGGTCGTAGCGGTCGGTAATCCTCTCGGCGAATTCGGCGGCTCGGTAACCAACGGTATCGTCAGCGGACTCTCGCGTGACGTTATGATCGTCGGCAGCGAGATGAAACTCATCCAGACCAACGCCGCCGTAAACCCCGGCAACTCCGGCGGCGGACTCTTTAATCTCTACGGCGAGCTTATCGGAGTAGTAAACGCTAAATCCTCCACCACCTCCTCCGGCACCTCGGTCGAGGGCATAGGCTTCGCGATCCCGATCGACACCGCGATCAATGTCGCGACCGAGCTCACCAATTACGGCTATGTCCGCGGCAAGGTAATGCTCGGCATAAGCATAATCGATATCGACAACAGCTGGGATGCAATGCGTTACGGCGTGAACTCGCTCGGAGTTTATGTCACCTCCTCCGATTTTGAGGAAAATGATCTCAGAAGCGGCGACCGCATAGTCGCAGTCGATGATGTTGAGGTCGAGTACAGCACCGATGTCAAGGCGGCAATAAAGGGTCATTCGGTCGGCGATGTCATCACCGTTAAGGTCGTTCGCGCAGGAAAATATGTCGATGTTCAGGTAACTCTTCACGAATATGTTCCCACGACCGCAAGCACCGATGCCTCCGAAAGCTTCCAACAGAAGACCGCAGGGCAGGGCGTACAGGGCTGATGACCATATTAGAAGCAATTAAAATATAAAACAGCAGCTCCGAGCCTCGGTTCGGAGCTGCTGTTTTATATGATTTGCATTCTATATTTTGAATTGAAGCTATGCTCTTACGGCATTTTCTCTGCCGCCTCGAGCAGATCGGATATCTGCTGCTCGATCGATGCACTCATAGATTCGATGGTCGATGCGACCGTCGCAGAATGCGGAAGCAGACATTTGTTGATGATCGGACCCGAAAGCGCGTTCTGCCATACGACCGTTCCGTAGTCGAAAACTATGCTCTCGAATACATGGTCGAGCATTCTCGACGAATCCTCGTCGCGTGTGAGCTTAACCTGAAGCACGGTCTCCTTGTATGCCGGAACGATGTGCTGCTGTGAATAGAAGTTCATCGCCTCAAGGATAATGCCTATACTTTCACTTCTCGAATCATCATAGCTTCTCGGCAGAGTCGCGATCTCTCCGATATTCGCATAGGACATATACTTCTCCTGATCCTCGTTGTATTTCGGGATCGGCAGTATTCCGAAGTCGGTCTCCATATCGCGAAGCCCGCCCTCAACACCGAAGGTCGTAGCCTGCATGAAGAGCGAGTGACCCGAGTTGAAATCAGCTCCGTTACTCGACTCAAGATTGTTCATACCGCTCATTATCGGGAATATGTTTTCGTTCGCGCTCTCAACATCAATGATCTTTTGAACGAAATTGATGAACTTCTCGTTACCCTTGAGATTGAAATTCGGATTGTGCTCCGAGTCGAACTCGACATATCTCAGCCCCGCACCGATTATCAGTGAATTCCAATAGCCCTTTGCCTGACCGGTCATTCCGACTATGTCATCTGCGGGAAGGATGCTTCCGTCACCGTTGAGGTCGCGCGGTCCGAGCTTTACAGCCTCATAAAAGCTGTCGATCGTCCACTTTCCCTCGTCAACCAGCTCATAAAGACTGTAGCCGGTGTTAAGGCTGTCCCAAATCTCCGAGTTGAAGCAGAATACCGATGCTCCCGAAAGATATGAGAGCGTCCAGTTTCCCGCGATCGCAAGCTGCTTATCTCCGACCTTGAAGACCTCGGTCGCAGCCGGGTTCCACCATTCCTCCCCGAGACTGAGATGCGGTATGTTGTTAAAATCCGCAAGATATTCGATGTTTCCGAGTACATTCAGACCGTACTGGAAGATCACATCGTAATCCGAATCTCCCGACATTACGAGCGAACGGAAGACCGAATCGACCGACTTTATCTCCTCGATATTCAGATGACAGTTGAAACGATCCTCAATGTAAGAATTTCGCTTGTATATCTCATCGTTTATGAGCTCACCCTCGCTCTCCTCGATCGAGAGCATCTGAGTCTTTGCCCATGTGAGCCATTCGGTGTTGTGATGAAGAACATTGAGCGTAAATTCATCGAGATCGACATCTCCGAGTCCGTCCGTAAGCTCGGTCTCGGGAGCGGCTGTCGTATCCTCCGTGCTCGAAGCGGTGGTCTCCTTTGAGGTACCGGTGTCACCGCAGGACGCGAAATTGGCAAGCGACAGCAGCGCAAGCAGAAATGCGATTTTCCTTTTCATTTGTTGGAACCATTCCTTCCGTAATATTTTTCGGTCGCTGTAATAATTCTGCGTCTGAGCAAAATTAAACTTATGCTCTCCGATAAAAAACCAATGCGCCGCGACCACCCTCGCCTCGGTGTTTAGGCAATGAAAATATATTCCACTTTTCATTGTCTGTCCATATAGTATTGTAGCAAAAAAAAAAAAGTTTTTCAATACATAAATATGTATATTGTTTTATTTTTTTATGAACACACGGTTCGACTTTTCTGTACCGTTTTCGCAAAATATGCCGCTTCCCGCCCTTAATGGTGTTTTTTAATCTCCGCTCAAATGCCTCCTCACAGCCGCTTGCAAAGCTTCGACAAATCAGTCTGTTTTCTAAAAATATTATTGCAGCTTGCGCGATTTTTCTATTGACAAATCCGAAAAAATAGTGTATCATATTATTATACTCTGAATTTTCAGAAGCCTATAGCCCGTAGGCTCAAAAAGCCTCGGACATCAGGCGCAATGCTCGCTCCGTTTGGAGCAGAAAGGAAATCTTTGCTTCGCAAAGGTTACGGTTACACAAATGAAGGAAATGAAAATGACCTTCCGCTGGTACGGCGAAAGCGATCCGGTAAGCCTCGAGTATATCTCGCAGATCCCCGGAATGACCGGCGTTGTCTCGGCTGTTTACGATGTTCCTCCCGGAAAGGAATGGAGTGCCGAAAGCATCGCCAAGGTGAAAAACGCCGCAAACTCGCACGGACTCGCCTTTGAGGTGGTCGAGAGCGTCCCCGTACACGAGGACATAAAGCTCGGTAAGCCCTCTCGCGATGAGTACATCGAGGTCTACAGACGCAACATAAAGCGTCTCGCAGAGGCGGGAGTCAAGGTCATCTGCTACAACTTTATGCCGGTATTTGACTGGCTGCGCTCCGACCTCGCTCACAAAAACCCCGACGGCTCGACCTCGCTCATCTACCGCGATGCCGAAGTCCTCGCAATGGATCCAAACACCAAAAAGCTTTCTCTTCCCGGCTGGGACGAGAGCTACACTCAGGACGGTCTGCGCGCTCTCCTCGCCGAATACAAGTCGGTCGATGAGGAAAAGCTCTGGGAAAATATGAGCTACTTCCTGCACGGTATAATCCCCGTGTGTGAGGAGAACGGCATCAAAATGGCGATCCACCCGGACGATCCGCCGTGGGGTATCTTCGGTCTCCCCCGCGTTATCACAAACGCAAAGAATCTCGAACGCTTCTGTAAGCTGGTTGACAGCGAGTGCAACGGTCTTACACTCTGCACAGGCTCGCTCGGCGTTGACCCGAACAACGATGTCGTTGATATGATCCGCCACTTCGGCGGTATGCGCCGCATCCACTTCCTGCACGCGCGCAATATCAAGATCACCGGTGCCCGCGATTTCAACGAGACCGGTCACTTCAGTCCCAACGGCTCACTCGATATGTACGATATCCTGAGAGCTGCATGGGATGTCGATTTCGACGGCTATATCCGCCCCGACCACGGACGCATGATCTGGGGAGAGAGCGGAAGACCCGGCTACGGTCTCTATGACCGCGCACTCGGAGCCACCTACATAAACGGTATCTGGGAAGCTATAAATAAGTCGGTAAAATAATCATTCAAAGAAATCGCCGAGGGCTTTAAGCCCTCGGCGATACCTATAAAAAAGCGCGGAGAGATTGTCAGCAGCTCTCCGCACTTTTTCTTCTTTTCTTTTTTATATTCTTTTTTCGAGAACGATTTCCGGTACGGCTTTATTTTCCTTCGCAAAACCCCTTCTGCCCGGAAGAAGCCGCACCGGGATCAAAGACTCGCTTGATCCGTGATTATTTTTTTACCCATCCGGCGTAAAGCGTCAGATCACCGGTGAGTGTGTCGAGGTCAAAGCTCCAACGGCTCGTGCAGGAACGATCGGTATACCAGCCGTCAAAGCTCCATCCCTCCTTGACCGGAGTCTCGGGCTCGGTCAGATATTCTCCGTACATCCCGACCATAGGCTCGATGTACGACCCGCCGTCGGTGTCAAAGCCGATCGTAAAGCCGTTGTTGCTCGTAACTATCACCAAAACCAACGCCAGTACCGCGATACCCACAAGTATCACCGTGTTCACCGTCTTGACCGATGCCTTTACGTTTTTGTAAAGTCCGCCGCTGTTTTTTACAGCTCCGTCCATTTTCTCCGGTATCCTTTCTTTATATCCGCCCGAGGCTCACTCAGCATCCGCAAAGCCTCGAGCTTTTTTCTTTAATTACTTTCTTACGAGGTACTTTCTCATATCTACCGCGCAGGCGATGAGGATTATGAGACCCTTGATTATATAGAGCATATTCTGCGATACCGAGAGGAAGGTGAGTCCGGTGAAGATGATCTGTAAAAGCAGAACTCCGATTACCACTCCGCTGATCTTTCCGGTTCCGCCGACGAAGGATACTCCGCCGATAACGCACGCCGCAATAGCGTCCGACTCGTAGTTGAGTCCGGTGTTAGCCGAGCAGGAGGCGATTCTCGCGCCCTCGATAAAGCCGGTGAGACCGTACATAACACCCGCAAGGATGAATACTCCGACGATCGTCCAGAAAACATTTACTCCCGATACATTCGCAGCCTCTTCGTTGGAGCCGACCGCAAACATATTCTTTCCGAAGGTCGTTTTGTTCCAGATGACCCACATTATGGCAGTGAGGATCACCGCATACAGTACATACTTCGGAACCGCAACTCCGCCGATTGTGAAGAGCGTTCCCTTTATGAAATCGAGATAGCCCGCATCAAGACCCGAAAGAGTCTGTCCGTTGTTTCCGCCTATCGTGAGATAGAGAAGTACAGTTCCGAATACGATGAGCTGTGTCGAAAGCGTTACGATGAACGGATGCAGCTTGAACTTAGCAACGAAAAATCCGTTTACAAAGCCGACCAGCGCACCGACTAAGATAACTGCCAGAAGCACTGCCCAAAGCGGGATGACTCCGATGCCCTTGAACATCTTGTTCGCATAGTCGGCAACCTGTAAGAGCGATGCCGCAATGCAGGCGGTGAGACCGACACAGCGTCCGCCCGAAATATCGGTTCCGGCGAGAACTATACAGCCGGCGATTCCGAGTGCCATCGGAAGCTTCGCCGCCGTGAGCGAAACTATGTTTATTATGGAGGAAAGCGAGAGGAACTTGGGCTCGATTATCGCTATCACCACGACCGCAAGAAGGATCACGATGATCATAGCGTTGTTGAAAAACAGATCGGCTGTCTTTCGTAATTTTTCCTTGCCGGGAAGGCTCATAAAGCTCTGCCAGCCCGCCTTTATTCTGTCGATCCTCGACGAAATTGCTTTTTGCATCTCAAATGACTCCTTTCATACCTTTACATATATACGGTCAGACATATTTCGCGGCGAGAGACATTATCTCTTCCTGATCCGTCGTTTTTGCGTCTACCTCTCCGGCAAGCCTTCCGCCGGACATTACCAATATGCGGTCGCATACTCCAAGCAGCTCGGGCATCTCGGACGATACCATGAGCACCGTCTTTCCCTCACTCGCAAGGTTCAATATCAGCTGATATATCTCATACTTCGCACCAACGTCTATACCGCGCGTCGGCTCGTCGAGCAGCAGTACTGTCGGACTCGTCAAAAGCCAGCGTCCGAGTATCACCTTCTGCTGATTTCCGCCCGAAAGCGTCCGTATCTTCGTCTCCTGCGTCGGGGTCTTTACCCTCATCGACTTTATGCACCAGTCGGTCGCCTCGACCATCTTCTTTTGGCTGAGGAAGGGTCCGACCTTGTCGTTCTTGAGACTCGATATTACCGTGTTCTCGCGAATGCTCAGTATGCCGAATATTCCGGTCGCACGGCGTTCCTCGGTCAAAAGCGCAAAGCCGTTTTTAATCGAATCTCCCGGATTCGAATTCTTTATCCGCTTTCCGTCAAGCGTGATAACTCCGCTTTTTCGTGTCGCCGCTCCGAAAAGCGTCTCGAGCACCTCGGTGCGTCCCGAGCCGTCAAGTCCCGCAATGCCCAGTATCTCGCCGCGTCTCGCTTCAAACGAAACATTTCGCAGTGACGAATACTCGCCCGAAAGATTTTCCACCTTCAAAAGCACATCGCCTATCTTGTTGGTCTTCGGCGGATATCTGTTGGTCAGCTCGCGTCCGACCATCAGCTTTATTATCTCGTTCATCGTGAGCTCCGAGGCGGGGCGGGTAGCGATCCATTTTCCGTCGCGCATTACCGTAACATCATCGGATATGCGAAGGATCTCCTCCATCTTGTGTGAGATGTAAATTATCCCGCAGCCGCGCTTCTTGAGCATATCGATTATCTTGAAAAGATGCTCGACCTCCTCCTCGGTGAGCGATGAGGTCGGCTCGTCAAAGACTATTATCTTGGAATTAAAGGAGACCGCCTTGGCAATCTCGACCATCTGACGCTGGGATACCGGCATCTTGCTCATTATCGTGCGCGGATCGACATTGACCTCAAGCTCATCAAAAAGCTTCTTGGTCGCGTCGTACATCTTCTTCTCGCTCGTGAGCGGAATGTAGGGGGATACCTTCGGAAAGCGTCCGAGCCACATATTGTCCATGACGCTGCGCTTCAGTGCCTGATTCAGCTCCTGATGCACCATTGCCACTCCATGCTCCAAAGCCTCCTTTGAGCTTTTGAAGCTGACCTCCTGACCCTCTAAAAATATCCTTCCCGAATCCTTGCTGTAAACTCCGAAAAGACATTTCATCAGGGTGGATTTTCCTGCGCCGTTTTCGCCCATAAGTGCGTGTACCGTTCCGGCGCGAACGGTCAGTGAAACATTGTCGAGTGCTTTAACGCCCGGAAACGCCTTGCAGATGTTTTCCATCTGTAAAAGCTCGGTGTGTCTTGCTTCCATCTTGCGACATTCTCCTTTCTGTCCTCAATATTTTTCAGGTGGGTCACGGGCAAAGCCCTCGCCCGTGACCCTTTATGATCAGCCCAGATATGCTGCGTAGGGGATGTTTACTCTCCAGCCGTCTACCGCATTGTCCTCGCCGATGCCCTCGAGCATCGATCTTCCGTCGATGAGATTGTTCGTTATGGTGATGAGCGCATTCGCCATGCCGTCACCGTCCTGCTTGATCGTTCCGACCATCGAGCCGCCCTGGATCGCCGACTGTGCCGCCGGGGTCGCGTCAACGCCGAATACCGGGATCACAGTCTTTCCGGAGGTGTTGTAGCCGGAAGCCTGAAGTGCGGAGATCGCACCGAGTGCCATCTCATCGTTGTTCGCAATGACGAGCTCGACCATGTTGTTGTTGCTCTCGCTGAACTGCGCAAGAATGGTTCCCATATAGTTGGTAGCCGCCGCCGAGGACCAAAGACCGTCCTGGTCAACGAGATACTTACTGGTGTTCGAAGCATCGTAGAACTCAAGCTCGGGCTTGCCCGCTGCTTTGAGTATCTTGTTCGCATCCTCGACCGCATACTGAGTGCGGGCGATAGCCTCGAGGTTGCCCTCCTGGCCCTTGAACATTACATAGCTGATCTTTCCGTCACCGTTGAGGTCTACCTTGTCGTAGTTTTCAACGAGATAGTTTCCGATCATTTCGCCCTGCATATGTCCTGCCATCTCATAGTCGGTTCCGACAAATGCGCACTTGTCATAGCTCTTTACGACCGATTCGTCTACCGAACGATTAAAGAAGATGACCGGGATGTTCGCGTTCTTCGCGAGGTTTACAATGTTCTGCGCCGCATCGTTCGAGCCGGTGTCAACCACATTGACGATGAGGATCGACGCGCCCTTGGTTATCGCGGTCTGTACCTGCTCGGTCTGAGTGGTCTGGTTTCCGTTCGCGTCATAGTCCTGATAGGAATATCCGTTTTCCTTCAGGAGCTTGTCCATCGCGGTGCGGACGGTCGAGATATAGGTGTCGCTGAAGGTGTAGTAGAAGACTGCCGCTTCTCCCTTCGTATCTGCGGAATCTCCGCAGGAGGTGAGCGAAAACGCTCCGGTGATCGCCAGCATTACCGCCAGCATTACTGCAAACAGCTTTTTTAATTTCATGGCATTGTGCCTTCCTTTCATTTTCCCGCCGACCCTATGTCGCTGTGTCGTGCGGGTGTTTTTTCTTTGTGATAATATTATACAACATTTCGTCGGAAAAGGAAATAGAATAAACTACTCTGAATGTTCAAATTTCTACTCGCAAAAAAATAAAAAATTTTACTCAATGGTGTTGTCAAACGCGCAAAAATGTGGTATAATTCTTTCATAGAATATTATTTACCGGAGGATGAGAATGTATACAGCCCTGATCGTAGACGATGAAGAGGAGCTTCGTCACGCGATAATCGAAAGCGTCGATTGGAACAGCCTCGGCTTTGAGGTCGTCGGCGATGCCCGAAACGGGATCGACGCGCTCGAGCTTGCCGAACGCCTCGAGCCCGACCTTATACTTACCGATATAAATATGCCTATGATGACCGGACTCGAGCTGGCAAAGCGTGTCCGTGAGCTCCGCCCGGCAACTCAGGTCGTGATCCTGAGCGGCTATGACGATTTTCGTTATGCCCAGACCGCGATACAATATAATATAATCGGATATCTCCTGAAGCCGATCTCCGCAAAGGAGCTTTCCGCCGAGCTCGCATCGATAAAAAAACGAATGGACGAATATTTCGAGCGCATACAGAGCCGTGAGCAGGACAGCCGCTCACTGCGACGACTCGAAATAAGCGAATTTTTACTGCCGATCCTGCTCGGTACAGGCGAGGATTCCCCCGGCGATGAGCTTTTATTCGGACGCGCCATCTCACTCGGTATATGTAAAAAGGACGAAAGCTACAGTTTTGCCGTCCTCGCACTTAAATTCAAGCGCGACGGCGTGACCTGCACCGGAAGCGAGCATATCGACTTCGTGAACAATATCCTTCACGGATATCTCGGTGCCGAAAGCTTTCTCGTGAACGGACGGATTATAACCCTCGTCTGCTCAACGAGCGAGAGCCTCGGCGATGCGCTCCGTCTTCCCTCGAGAGAGCTCGTTCAAAGCACCGAGCGTATGCTCTCTCAGACCTGTACCATCGGAATAAGCCGCCCCTTCACCGGGCTTTCGAGCTGCGCCAGCGCATATTTTGAGGCGATAACCGCCCGCCGCTATACCGCCGACGGCGAGGGTGCGGTCAGATTCATCTCTGACTCGGAGCAGCGAAGCGCGGGTGAATTCGAAGGCGTTGAAAAATCGGTCTATAAGCTCGAGCAGCTTCTGAAGGTCGGAAGCCCTGATGAGCTTTCCGAATTCGTTTCGAAACTCTGCGAGGATAATAAGCACAGCTTAAATCTCCTCGTAATACAAATACTCGCTACTGTATGCCGTACCGTCAGCTCGGTCTCGGATACCTCCGCGCTCTCCGAGCTTATCGGTCAAAATCCCGTTTGCAGCCGCGCCGCACTCTATGACTCCGAGCCGAATATAAAAAGCGATATCTCAAAGCTCTGCATGAGTGCGCGCTCGATAATATCTCAGAGCCGAAAGGAGAACTCCGAGATGCTCTGCGACCGAGTTATCGAGATAATCGA
>CAYRKS010000007.1:0-21574 GCA_964424855.1 uncultured Lachnospiraceae bacterium | reverse complement strand
CTCTACCTCGAAGATCGAGGAGCTTGTGATCTCGCTCAAGGAAAAATACACGATTGTTATCGTCACGCACAATATGCAGCAGGCGGTGCGTATCTCGGATAAAACGGCGTTTTTTCTGCTCGGTGAGCTGATCGAGTACGGCGACACCTCGACGATTTTTTCACAGCCGAGCGACAAGCGCACAGAGGATTATATCACAGGGAGGTTTGGATAATGAAAAGTCGTCTCGACGAGCAGCTTGAGCTGCTAAACCATGAAATGATCGAAATGGGTTCGCTTTGCGAGGAGGTTATCGCACTCGCCGCTTCGGCATTGACCAAGAATGATGCGAAGCTGGCGGCAAGAGTCGCTCCCCGCGACAAGGAGATCGATCAAAAGGAACGCGACATTGAAACTCTCTGCATGAAGCTGCTGCTTCAGCATCAGCCGGTGGCTCGAGACCTTCGTCAGATATCGGCTGCACTTAAGATGATAACCGATATGGAGCGTATCGGAGATCAGGCGGAGGATATAGCCGAGATAATTGCCTTCCTCGAAAGTCACAACGGCATTGAGGTGCTGAATAACCCTGATATACGTCTTAGTGAAATGGCATCGGCAACGATAAAAATGGTCACGGACAGCGTTGACGCATATGTGAAAAGGGATACCGACATTGCCGAAGCCGTTATCGCCTATGACGATGTGGTGGACGCTGCCTTTCTCGAGGTCAAAAAGCAGCTCATAGAGCTGATAGCCGCAGATCCGACCGACGGCGAATACGCGCTCGATCTTTTGATGATAGCAAAATATTTCGAGCGTATCGGAGATCATGCCACAAATCTCGCCGAATGGGTAATATACGCCGTGACAGGTGTTCACAAAAGCGAGGAGGTCTCGGAATGATCTGGTGCGTTGAGGATGACACCGCGATACGCGACATTGAGGTATACGCGCTCGAATCGACCGGCTTTGAGGCGAAGGGCTTTGCTGACGGTACCTCCTTTTGGGAGTCCTTGAAGGAGGAGCGTCCCGAGCTGGTCGTACTCGATGTTATGCTACCCGGGATCGACGGAGTTGAGCTTTTGAAGCGGATACGCGCGGACAGCCGCCTTTCGGAGCTTCCGGTGATAATGGCGACCGCAAAGGGAACGGAGTATGATAAGATAAAGACGCTCGACCTCGGAGCGGATGATTACATCGTAAAGCCCTTCGGTGTTATGGAGCTTGTGTCGAGGATAAAGGCGGTGCTTCGGCGTTACAAGGGTGAAAGGGTTCAAAAGCTTTTGAAGCTGAAGGAGCTGACCCTGAATTTAGATGAGCATACGGTGAGCATAGCGGGCGAAAGAGTGAAGCTGACCTATAAGGAATACGAGCTTCTTCATACCTTTTTGGAGCATCCCGGTACGGCATTTACACGCGAACAGCTGTTTTCACGGATCTGGGGAGATGATTTCCTCGGCGAAACTCGAACGCTCGATATGCACATCCGAACTCTTCGGCAAAAGCTCGGTGAGTACGGGAAATACATCGAAACTGTCCGCAATGTCGGATATCGTTTGGAGGCAGAAGCATGACCGCAAGGATATTTCGCTCGATAATGCTCGCAGTCGGCGCGGTGCTGCTTGCGAGCTTTTTGATAATACTCGGCTGTCTGTATGATTATTTCGGAGGAGCGCAGATAGCACAGCTGAGAGATGAGCTGTCGCTCGCTGCCGTAGGAGTCGAGACCTCGGGACTTGAATACCTGAATAAGCTCGGCGGTGACAGTGATCGTTTGACCTGGATCGCCGCCGACGGCTCGGTTATTTATGACGCTGCGGCGGCGCATGATTCGATGGAAAATCACGCGGATCGCGAGGAGGTCAAGGAGGCACTTCAAAGCGGCGAGGGAACGAGCCGCCGCTATTCAAGCACTTTGCTCGAAAAGACGATCTACTGCGCAAAACGGCTCTCGGACGGCTCGGTATTGCGTATTTCCATAAGCAACGCGACAATGGGAGTGTTGATACTCGGAATGCTTCAGCCGATCTGTGTGATACTTATAGCGGTGTTGATACTTGCCTTTATTTTGGCGAGTCGCCTCTCAAAGCGGATCGTCGAGCCTCTCAATAAGCTCGACCTCGAGCATCCGCTCGAAAATCAGAGCTACGATGAGATAGCTCCCTTGCTTCGGCGGATCAATCGGCAGAATAATCAAATAACCTCTCAGCTTCGAGAGCTTGAGCAAAAAAAGAACGAGTTCGCTCAGATAACCGACAGCATGAACGAGGGACTTGTCCTGCTTGACGGCGGCGACAGGATACTCAGCATAAATCGCGCGGCAGAGAGGCTGTTTTGCACCGATGAAAGCTCGATCGGAAATGACTTTTTGACGGTGGAGCGCGGCTGTGAGCTTAGCGCGGCGATAGCTTCGGCAAAGCAGAGCGGACACGGGGAATTGACGCTCGAACGAAGCGGTAGGATATATCAGCTCGGTATAAGCCGAATAGACTCGGACTCGGATTCGATAGGAGTCGTGCTTTTGAGCTTCGATATTACCGAGAGGGTAGAGGCTGAACGCACACGTCGGGAATTTACCGCAAATGTCTCACACGAGCTGAGAACTCCGCTGACGGCAATCCTCGGCAGCAGTGAGCTTATGACGAGCGGCATTGTAAAAAGCGAGGATATGCCGCGCTTTGCGTCTCACATCCACAATGAAGCCGGGCGGCTTTTGACGCTGATCGAGGATATAATCCGGCTCTCACAGCTTGACGAGGGAGTTGAGCTGCCGAGAGAAAGAGTAGAGCTTTATGCAGTTGCCTCCGATGTGATCGAGCAGCTCGGAGAAGCGGCAAATAAGCGGAAGGTCACTCTCAAGCTCGGCGGCGAAGGCTGTATCGTTGAGGGAGTAGCGCGACTTTTTCAGGAGATCGTCTATAATCTTACCGAAAACGCAATAAAATACAATGTCGATGGCGGCTCGGTCGAGGTGATAGTCGGCTCTGATAAGACGCTCACCGTAAAGGACACGGGGATAGGTATACCGTCCGAGTCGCAATCGAGAGTGTTTGAGAGATTTTATCGGGTCGATAAGAGCCATTCAAAGGAGATTGGCGGTACGGGACTCGGACTTTCGATCGTAAAGCACGCCGCGTCATATCTCGGAGCCTCGATCGAGCTGAAAAGCGAGGTCGGAGTCGGAACCGAGATATGTGTGCGCTTTGTCTGAGAGCTTTAATTTAATATCAAATAAGCGGGGAACGATATAGCTTTTGCCATGCGTTCCCCGCTGCTTTTATTTTATTCTGCAAGCCTTCATCAGCATATCGTGTACACGAAGCTCGCGTTCGATATCAAATTCGTTAGGCTTTTCACCTGCGACCGTTTTGGCAAAGTCGATCAGCATCGCATCATAGCGTCCGAACGGCTCGAATTCGATTATCTCGGGGCGGTCGGCAAACATATGCGCGTGTCCCTCGCGTATGATCGACATCGATATTTTGTTGCCGCAGACCCTTCCGGGAAGCTCGAAGGGATTTTCGATCGGCTTTATCTCGATCGTTCCCTTTGTACCCGATATTACCAGCTGACGGCGCGAATCTCCGCTGACCTCGCAGGCAACGGTTTTGACCATTGAATATCCATGCGGATATTTTATCATTGCCAGTCCGAAGTCCTCGCCCTCGGTCTCGAGTCCCGCCGATATATTCATCGGTATTACATCACCGTCACCGCCCATGAAAAGCTCGACCAGATCGACCAAATGACAGCCGAGATATAGCATCATTCCGCCCGGAAGCTCCGCAAGCCAGCGGCGCATACCGCCGTGATAGCATTGGCTCATCTGTGCCTCAACGCATATCAGCTCACCCAGCTCCCCCGAATCGACAAGCTCCTTTGCCTTCATTACCGCAGGATTGTAGCGGTACATATACCCATTCTGGAATATAAGTCGTTTATCCTTCACCGTTTGCATAAGCTCGGCAAATACCCTCGGATCGGCACCGCAGGGCTTGTCCGAATGGAGGTTGAAGCCGGCTTTTGCGAATATCAGCGAATCGTCCGCCTGACTGATCTCTGCAGTCTCGACCATCACCGCATCGATCGAGCGGTCGGCAAGGAGCTCTTCGAGTGTGTAAAGCTTAAGACCCTTGTAGCATTCCTTCTTAAGTGCAGTCTCGCGGCGTTCTTTGTTCGGCTCACAAAAGCCTGCGACCTCATAATATTCGGGCAGACTGCGCATGGTCATCATCGTGTGATCGGCGTGAGTGTAGCCCCAGCTCCCGTATTGAACGACTCTTATCGGTTTCATGATAAAAAGCTCCTTTTCTTTGTGGGATAAAAGATTCCCAACGATATGGTTTTAACAATTATACCATAGTATAGCATTGATTTCAAGGGCTAAAATCAATGCTTATGCTGTGAAAATCAACGCTTTGCGTTTTATATGACTCTTCCGCTCTCGAGGAGTGCGGTCAGCTCCTCGAGGCTGAGCTTTGCTTTTATATATCGGCGGTTTTCAAGCGGGAGCAGTGCTTTACCGTTTGATGTCTCGAGCGCGATCGGTTCGAGATAAAGCTCATCGCGAAGCTCAAGCTTGTCGGCAGAGCAGGGAAGGCTCAGCTGTCCCTTGCCGGTAGTATGCCAGAATACCGCCAGGCTCTCGCCGTTTCGCTCGAAAACAAAGGCTCTGATTGCGGGATCGCCGCCGCAGACATTTTTGACCTGATAATACGGCAGGAGCTCGTATTCCTTTTCCTCGTTTATGAGAAGGATATGCTCGGTATCAAGGTCACGGAGCATCAGCTTTTGCTCCTCGGTCAGAAGCCCTCTTGCTCGGACATCCTCCCAACGGCGCATGACCTCGAGAATATCATTGGTGCGTGCGTGTGCTCTGAGTGCGTTGAGATCGGTTATTACGGTTGCGGGGCAGTCCCACGCCGCCGCGCGGCTCGTACCGAATTCATACATATCCGCCTGTGTGCGGTCGGCCCGGAATTGCCACCAACCGAAGTTGAGCCGCGTGAAGTCCTGCTTCATTCTCGGAGCTTCCTCTGCCGGAAATTCGCAGAGCTTTTCCTTGAATATCTCGGAAGGGAAGATATCGAAGGCATTTCCGCCGGTCGTTATGTGCCAGCCGAAGTGCGCCTTTGCCGCCCCCTCGGCAAATATCGGTGGATTTTTAAGCTTTTTGTATACCCGATACTGTGCGTTCGGAACGTGGAAGGCGAAGGGCGGATTCGTTCCCTCGGAGCCGTCAAAGTAGGTGAAGCCGAAGCCGAGGTTATAAAAATGTGCGATCTTATCGGCTATCTCGTCCTGAAGCTCCGAGCTTTGATCGAGATATACGCTCGATGCTCCGAATTCGCTCACATCGAGAACTCCGCCGATCTCACCCGTTGGATGAGATATTATCTCGGTCGCGTGATCTCCGCGCTTGCATCCGACAAAGCGGTAGGGACGCTCGGCTATATAGCCCTCGTAGGAGATAAGCTCGGTTCCGAATTTTAATATCCGTGCGCCGTCCGAAAGCTCGGCTCCCTCGGGATTTTCCATCACGAAAATATCTCCATCGTCGGTCGGCGAAAGCTCGCGCTCGAGCGTGAAATGCTGCTTCAAATGCAGACGATGATCGGCGTGCGGAGTCACATAGCGGCTTTTCAGACCGATATGAGTCTGCAAGAAGTGAAGTCCGGGTGTTATGCCGCTTTCGCGTATGTGCTTGAGCATTGCCTTGAGATCGGCATCACCGTTCGGGAAGCTGTCGTTGTAGTCGTAATTTCCGTTGAGCGCGTAGCCGCCCTCCTCCTTTATGAATGAGGTGTAATAAAGGAGCATAAGCTTAAAGCCGCCCTTTTTAGCGAAGGCGATATGCTCATCGATATTTTTCGGATTTGCGCTCGAGGTCCAATATATAGAAGCATTTATCAGCGGATTTCTTCGGCTCTCAACGCCGTGCGGAAGGTCGAAGTCCCTTTCAAAGCGATCCATGCAATCGAGAAATTCATCGGTTTTCGAGACGATTATCGCGGCACCCGTACCCTTTAATTTTACTTCCTTGAGTGCATCGGCGTACATTATCCGTCCGCCGACACGTCGCTCTGAGTCGATCGAGGCATAGGGTGAGGTCGCGAGAACATTTATCACGCAGTCATCGTCCCACGAGGCGTTGAGCCATTCTCCGAAGTGTTTGCGGCTCTTTATCGGAAGCTGTATCAGTCGAAGCTCCTCTACCGGCGGAAGGTTTACCTTCAGCCCGGCGTATTTTTCGAGCGGAACGATGAAATCCTCGAGCTTGAAGGCTATGTAATCGTCGGTGCAAACAAAGCTCAAAACCGCTTCATATGGTATTATCTCAAAGCCGACGATCAGGCGGTCATTATCTATGCAAAGCCGATTTGCCTGATAGGTCGTGCGCTTGTTCGGATGTGCGAGCTTGACCTCGTTGTGGAAGGGGCGAGCCTGAGTTACCGAGCAGAACGCGGTGCTTTGTCCCTCGAGCAGCAGCTCCTCGCCGTTTGCTTTTGAGATGAGGCTCTTTACGGTCGCATTTGAGCCGATAACAAGACTAAAGCGTGAGTTTTCCAGAATGATATCGTTTTGCATTATCAAAATCTCCTTATTTCCGTTCAACGCTGCCGGTCAAATCCGACTTCTTTGCAGAGTTATTAATATGGATGGTAAGGATATTTTAACACAGCAACAGCGTTTTGTCAAGCCTTTTTCGGTACTTTTGCGGATCAAATTCAAAAAACGATAAAAAAACAAAGACTCCGAAAACGGAGCCTTCGCAAAATTTGGGATTATCGTATGTCTACCGTGACCGTTTTGCCGATCTTGCTTGCAGCAGCTTTCATGACGAGTCGGATAGATCTTGCGATCTTTCCGTGACGACCGATCACCTTGCCCATGTCAGCCTCGGCAACGTGAAGCTCAAGGATCACATTGCTTCCGCGGGTCTTTCCGGTAACAGACACCTCATCAGGAGAGTCTACTATGACCTTTGCGATGTCGGCGAGTACCTGCTTCAAGTCCATGACGAACCTCCGGCAGCTTAGTCGATCGCGCCCGACTTCTTGAGGATAGCTCTTACGGTATCGGTCGGCTGTGCGCCGTTAGCGATCCACTTCTTTGCCTTTTCAGCATCGATCTTGACTTCAGCGGGATCGGTCATGGGATTGTAGGTACCGATGACCTCGATGAAGCGACCGTCGCGGGGATAACGGGAATCTGCTGCTACGACACGGTAGCAGGGGTTCTTCTTGGCACCGATTCTGGTGAGTCTGAGTTTAACTGCCATTTTAAGTTTTCCTTTCAGTAAATAGAAAATAATATTTTTATATTTGAAAACCGTCGGGAGACGCTTTGCGCTCCCAATAAACGGGATTTTCCGTGAAATTCGTATCAGAAGGGAAGACGCATCTTTCCGCCCTTTTTGCCGAATCGCTTTCCGCCGGTCAGCGAGGCGAACTTCTTCATCATTTGGCGCATCTGATCGTACTGCTTTAAGAGTCGATTGACATCCTCGACCTTCATTCCGCAGCCTGTTGCAATGCGGCGTTTTCTCGAGGCGTTGATTATGTCGGGCTTTTCGCGCTCCTCGGGGGTCATAGAGAGGATTATCGCTTCGATACGGTCGAGCTGCTTTTCATCGACCTTTACATCCTTCAGAGCCGCAGTGTTGACTCCGGGGATCATTCCCATCAGCTGGTCTATCGAGCCCATGCCGCGCACCTGCTTGAACTGCTCGAGAAAATCGGTCAGTGTGAAGGTCTGCTCACGCATCTTGCGCTCAAGCTCCGCCGCCTGCTTGTCGTCAAAGCTCTGCTGAGCCTTTTCGATAAGTGACAGCACGTCGCCCATTCCGAGTATTCTCGATGCCATTCGGTCGGGATAGAACGGCTCGATCATGTCGAGCTTTTCTCCGGTTCCGACGAACTTTATCGGCTTTCCGGTAACATGACGCACCGAGAGAGCCGCACCTCCGCGCGTGTCTCCGTCGAGCTTTGTGAGAATGACACCGGTTATGTCGAGAAGATTATTGAAGGACTCTGCGACGTTCACGGCATCCTGACCGGTCATCGAATCGACAACGAGAAGTATCTCGGTCGGCTCGACTGCCGCCTTGATGTCCTTGAGCTCATTCATGAGCACCTCATCGATGTGCAGACGACCCGCGGTATCGATGAACACCATGTCGTGACCGTGCTTTTTAGCGTGCTCTATGCCCGCCTTGGCGATCTCGACCGGGCTCTCCTTGTCACCCATCTGAAAGACCGGGATCTCAAGCTGCTCGCCGACGACCTCGAGCTGCTTTATCGCTGCCGGGCGGTAGATGTCGCAGGCTACGAGAAGCGGACGCTTGCCCTGCTTTTTGTACATTCCCGCGAGCTTTGCGGCGTGTGTGGTCTTACCGGCACCCTGAAGACCGACCATCATGACGATCGTCGGAGGCTTCGGCGAGATATTAAGCTTTGCCTGAGTGCCGCCCATGAGAGTGCAGAGCTCCTCATTTACGATCTTTACGATCTGCTGAGCCGGCATAAGACTCTCAAGCACCTCGCTTCCGACGGCGCGGTCAGTGACCGATTTTATAAAGTCCTTAACGACCTTGTAGTTTACGTCAGCCTCGAGCAGTGCGAGCTTTATCTCGCGCATACCGACCTTGACATCCGCCTCGGTAAGCTTTCCCTTGCCCTTTATTTTCTTGAATGCTTCGGTCATTTTATCGACTAAGCCCTGAAACATCGCGCCCCTCCTTCAGGTGAAATTTTTAGATGGTTATGTTTTTTACTTCGTTTATTATATCCGAAAGCTCCTTCGAGCTCTCGTCCGAGACCTTTGCTTTGAGCCCTTCGAGCTTTATCACGATATCCGAAAGAACCGAATCGATCTCGTAGAATCTCGTGGCAAGCCCGAGCTTTTCCTCATAGGTGTAAAGCTGAGTCTTCGCCTTTTCAATGCGGTCGCGAACTCCCTGCCGCGTGATGTCGGCATCCTTTGCGATCTCACCGAGCGAAAGATCCTCGTCAAAGTAGAGCCGGACGGCTTCGCGCTTTTCGGGGCTTAAAAGCTCTCCGTAGAAATCAAGCAGAAGACCGACCTCAAGATCCTTTTCTCGTTTTTCTCGTGTTTCCTTCGGCATATCAATGCTCCTTTTTAGGTGTGCAGGAAATTACTTTACAAGTATATCACATTTTGCGTGATTTGTCAAGGGGGTTTTCAAAATTTTTTGAAAAAATTCGAATTTTTTTTCAAAAACCCCTTGACAGATGCGAAAAAACGTGGTATAATATTATCTGTTGAAGGGGTATAGCTCAGTTGGTAGAGCAGCGGTCTCCAAAACCGCGTGTCCAGAGTTCGAGCCTTTGTGCCCCTGCCAGAAAAAGCCAAGTCGGATTTCGACTTGGCTTTTTTTAACTGAATTCGACTTTTTTGGAATAGGGAGGCGGATTTAATCTCATCTGAAGCCGTAGGCTGAAAATTTCATTGACTGCTTTGAATCTTTGTGATATAATGGTATAAATAGGTGATATCCATGGCAACCAACTTTAATGTTGATTGCTTCTATACAATATGGCAAGGGAGAATGTAAAATGAATATCAAACAAAATTTGCGCCATGACTGGTTTATTCATGTAAATGACGAAGATAAGCGTTTGTATGTATCAATAGAAAAGCCGAATCTGAGCGGTGCTTTTTCACCATGCAATATGTCACCCGATGATGTCGATTATGAAATGAGCAAAGGAAAAAGTAAAAAAGTTCTTGAAATTTGCGGAATGGAGCAGAAAGGTTTTGAATACTTTATCGAAAACTGTGGCGAGGAGTACGAATTTTTAAGCTTTTTCAAATGCCAATTGATATCAGATTTTTCTCCTCTCGAAAATTTGAAGCATTTGCGGGGTGTCAGTGTTTATTGGAATATTCGCAGCAGTACCCTTTGGGATATGTCACAAAATCCCGAGCTTGAATATCTGTGGCTTGATTCAACAAAGAAAATTGCTTATAACCCGATGGCTTTGCAAAATGCAAAGAGGTTGAAACAGATCATGTTCGTTGGAGATATGGATACACCCTACCCGATGAAAAGCTTGGAATGGATGCGTGGAATGGATGCTTTGGAAAGGGTGCACTTCCGCAATATTAAGTTGGAAAACAGAGATTCAAGTGTTTTGGACAGTGTGCCGAGCTTAAGAAGATTTGATTTTCCCGCCGGAATGTTTACTACAGAGGAAATTGCATATATGTGTGCCAAATATCCGTACATTAAAGGAAACTCAATGGGAGCATACAATACCGAAGATGCAATACTTAATGATGTTAGAGTTTGTGGATACAGGAAACCCGGTCTTGATTTACCAAAGGGACAAGCAAAGCTCGAAAAATATATAAAAGAATTTGACACATTAGTAGAGAAATATAAGACGGAATTAAAAAATAATCCATAGATTCGCTTACAAAATATATTGCTACATAATCGTAATACTGTGATTGAATAAATGAATATATATTTTAGGAAGATTTCGTCCTATTTTTACTTGTAACTTTTTTTGAAAATATTCGCAGCATCCGTTGACTTTATACTCCTTTAGGAGTATAATTGTATCAAGAAACGGAGATGATAGTCCTATGCTTAAAACACTTTACCACGGCTCTGTCAACATCATCGAAAAGCCTGCCTTTGGATTTGTCAAAGCCTATAATGATTATGGTCTGGGTTTTTACTGCACCGACAGCTTGGAAATGGCAAAGGAATGGGCTGCAAGCAAAGATCAAGACGGATTTGCTAACTGCTATGAAATCGAATGCGATGGTTTGGACATTCTGGATTTGAACGCCCCGGACTATTGCATTCTCCACTGGCTGTGTATTTTGCTCCAGAATCGGGAATTTGACATTCCTTCCGCTCTGGCGTTGGAGGCAAAAGAGTATTTACTGTCAAATTTCGCTGTTGACTATAAGCATCGAGATGCCATCATCGGCTATCGTGCTGATGACAGCTATTTTTCCTTTGCCCAGGACTTTATCAACGGAACGATTTCTTACCGCCAGCTGAACAACGCCATGCACCTTGGCAAATTGGGTCAGCAGTTTGTGCTGAAAAGTCAGCTTGCGTTTGATCGCATCCGCTTCACCGGAAGTGAGATTGCCGAAAGCAGTGAATGGTACGCAAAGAAAATGCTGCGGGACAAAACTGCACGGCGTGAGTATTTCAGCGTGGAGCGGAACAAGCGGCAACGGGGCGACCTATATATCACGCAAATCATGGATGAGGAGATGAAAGCCAATGATCCACGCTTACGATAAGGTCTATCTGGAAAAAGCCCGAACTGCCCTTGGACGAATGCTGGACTTTGCCACATATGATTTGAAATACGATATTTCTGATTTTTTTGATTTATTCCTCGCCTCCGGTGCTGCCAGCCGTTTTGAAAACGGTGATTATTCCGTTATTGTCGGGATGTCCGGGGTGGAGCTTGCTTATTTGGTGCTGGAAAGATCAGGTGTTTCGTTTCAGAGAATAGCTCCTAACTACACCATTGATCGAAGTGAAGAATATTGGGCAGGCTGGGCTCTCGCTTACTACCAGTGGGAAACCGCCATGTCCTTTGCAGAAATCGTTCGCTATGTCCCTATCCGTGATATTGTCGCTCTGTATTCTCCCTACCATGAAATGGATATTCGGCAGTTTGTGGACAAAATGAACGCCCTGTATCGTACTGCACAGCCGGACACTAATCTGAAACGGCTGCGAAAAGCCGCAAGCTTCAGTCAGCGTGAACTGGCAGAAATGTCCGGCGTTCCCCTGCGCACCATCCAGCAGTATGAACAGCGGCAGAAAAATATCAACAAAGCACAGGCAGAATATCTTGTGATGCTCGCCAAGGCACTTTGCTGTGAAATTGATGCGCTGCTGGAAAAAACAGAATAAACTGCATAATGACATCCACATCACAGTTTTAAGCTGTGATGTGGATGTCAGCTCAAAGTGCCGCATAACGCGGCATTTTTTTCATTATATTCCCAATCGATCGGCATATACCGCATCAAAGCTGTGACCAATCAAAGAGAACGCCGATCGGGAACTCCTTGCCGACCGCGAGACGCGAATATACCTCGTGAGCTTCGCTCGGAGAGTGTATTTCGCCGATCATCGACGAAAAGTCGAGTCTTCCTGCGGATAGATACGAGAGCGTCACTCGGCAATCGTCCATCTCGGTGAAAAAGCCCGAATGTGATTCGAGAGTCGGTCTCGCGCCGCTGTGCGCACCGATAAGCTCGATGCCCGGACGGTGAACATCGTTGTAAAAATCGACCTCGGTCATAGTTCTCGTGCAGCCGAGCAGCAAAACTCTGCCGAATTTGGCAGTGCAGGATAGGGTCTGCTTGAGAGCGAGCGGATTTCCCGTTACTTCGATTGCGGCGTTCACGCCGCCGTTTGTGAGCTCCTTTACCTTCTTAGAGTATTCGGGATCGGACGGATCGAGCGCGTAGTCTGCACCGAATTTGAGCGCGAGCTCGCGGCGTTCAGCCGAAAAGTCTACGGCGATAACCGGATAAGCACCCGAAAGCCGTGCATACTGTATCGAAAAGAGCCCGAGCAGTCCGAGACCGACAACAAGGCAGCTGTGTCCGAGCGACAGCTTCGCCTTTCGTATCGCGGCGAGTGAGAAGCCCGAAATTATGACCATTGCGGCTTCCTTAAGGTCAACATTGTCGGGGACATGGACAAACTCCTTCGTCGGCAGTGTGCAGAACTGCTGATGACCTCCGCCGTGGATCATTACGCGGTCGCCCGGCTTGAAGCTCGAAACGCCTTCGCCGACATCGGTCACGATACCGCTTCCGCTGTAGCCCGTGCTGTTCGGAAAGCCGAAGCGGAAGCCCTCGCCGCCCTCCTCGTTTCCGGTCAAAGCCGCACGTTCGGTGCCTGCGCTGACGGCGGTGTAGCAAAGCTTTGCGCGCAGCTCACCGGCTGACGGCTTGCGATCCTCGATATCACAGAGCTCGGCGTTGTTTTTTGAGGTGAAAACTATTTTTTTCATGATATTTTGTCGGACTGTCGCGACATACTGTACGGATATGTAAAAATTCGCACATTGTTCGGACAAATCCGCTCCTTTCACTTGCAAAAGCTGAATTTTTGTGATATAATTATATCACATCCGGTACCTACAGACAAGGTACAAATCAATCATTGAGGTAAGAAAATCAATGAATTATTCCTTCGAAAGTCCATATGAGCTGGTTCGGCTCGAACGATATTCAAAGCAGGAGAGCATAATATTTTCGAAGCGTTTGATCAAGGCGGGACATCGTGTCCCTGTGCATTGGCACGATTTTAATGAGCTCGAGATCGTTTTGTCGGGAAATGCGCGGCACATCATGAACGACCGTGAATATCCATTGACACCCGGCTCGGCGTATATAATGTCAAGCTGCGATTTTCACGGCATATCGGTCGCCGCCGACGAGGATATGATAATGCTCAATCTCTCGGCTGCGGTCGGAGGGATCGATCCCGCGCTCGAAAGCTGCTTTGGCTGTGGAATCGGAAGCTTTCGATGCCAGCTTTCAAAAGCTCAGCTGTCTTATGTGAGCGATCTATTTGACCGTGCGCTCTCGGAGGATGGAAGCGAACGCTTTTCCGAAATAATTAAGCGCAGTCTTGCAGAGGAGCTTATAATTTCGGTTATGCGCTGCTCTCCCGAAAGCATTCGCGAGAATGTACCGCCGCTCGTTCATCGTGCGATAGTCGCACTAAACGAGGGCTTCAGATCCCCGATCACGCTTTCAAAGGTCGCGGAATCGCTCTATGTCTCGCCGAATCACCTCGGGAGCTGCTTTAAGAGCGCGGTAGGGATGAGCTTCAACCGATATCTCAATCTCACCCGCCTGCGCTTTGCCTGCGGACTTCTTGCCACCTCAAATAAGGCTATAAAGGAGATATCCGCCGAGAGCGGCTTCGATTCCTCGGAATATTTTCTCTCGGTCTTCAAAAAATATCTCGGCATGACTCCATCTGAATGGCGCGGCGAGAGAGTCGAAAAGAGTCGAACGATTGACCCTTGACAGCCGACCGAAGGTGTGCTATAATATATTTACGCCAAGGCGGTCCCATATCCGCTCGAGGCATCGGCGGAGCTTTGGCTCATTCCTTTAGCGGCAGCACCCGAAGACTCGGAGCATATCGTCCGGTCGGTCTCATCAGGGTGCTGCTTTTTTATAAAAATTATCGACCCGGCAGTAAATGTCGGGTCGATTTCATTATTAAGCTTTTTGCGTGTATGGAAATACGAAAATCCACAGAGCTGTGGATTTTCGCGTCTTTCGGATCAATGTCTTCGTCCTGCACCGCCGCCGCGAGTCGAGCCTCCGCCGCCGGATGAACCGCCGCGTGAGCCTCCGCCTCTCGACGAGCCACCAAAGCCGCCGGAATGACCGCGAGACGAGCCTCCGAACGAGCCACCGGGTCGTGAGCCTCCGAAGCCTCCTCCCGGTCGTGAACCGCCAAAGCCGCCGCCGTGATGGTGAGGACCTCCGAAGCCGCCTCTGTGTCCGCCTCCGAAGCCTCCGCGCGGGGGATGAGGCGGACGGCGGTTATGGCTGCTTCCGAAGAGCGTCCAGCCCAAAAGACAGCCGAGACAGCCGTCACTGCTTCTTGCTATCGAGCGAAGTACACAGATTATCACTATTATCACTATGAGGGTAGTGAGTCCCGAAATAAAGCTTGTCGTAGTTCTTACCAATCCTTCCACATGGGATACCCCACCCTGATAATAATCGTCGGTTGAATATCGGTCATCCGAGGGAGTGTAATCATATATGTCGCTGACTTCATTCAAAAGTGCGTCGAATACCTTGCGTATTCCGTCATTGTAATTTTGCTTTGCGAAATCCGGCTCGAGGTAGTCGTAAAGCAGATTTCCGATCGTTCCGCTCGTCAGCGATTTTTCGAGTCCCTTGCCCTGAGTACACCAGTAATCGTCGTCTCCGATCGATATGAGAAGCAGTATACCGTTGTTCTTTTCACTGTCGCCGATCTCCCATTCGTTGAAAATGTTGTAGGCGTACAGCTCAAGCTTTCCGTCGGGTACGAAATCCTCGGTGACTACAACTATCTGCGCACCGGTTGCCTCGCAGAGCTTTATATTCTGCTCGATTATGTATTCCTCGGTGTCGGAATCGATTATTCTTGAATTGTCGAGGACGTAAAAATCGTTGTTCGGCTTTGGGATATCTGCCGCAAAGCACTGTATTGCAAGGGACAAAACCGCCGCAAGCAGTACTGCTGCCGCAGAGGTGAGCCTGATTTTTTTCAATCTTGACCTTCCTTCGGATAGATGTATGACCTGTCCGCGTGAGCGCGGACAGGCTTTGTTTGATTTCGGTGGGATCAGCCGTAAAGCTGTATCGGCTCGATCCCGACGAGTCCGGAAATAAGGCTTGCCGGGAAGCTGTCGAGAATCGAATTGAATTCGCGGGCGGCATCATTGTAGCCGCTGTGTGATATGCGCAGCATTGCGGAGTTTATGTCATCGTAAAGACTCGAACGAAAGCTTCGGTCGGTCGAATTCATTACCTTCGGATCGAGCGCACCGTGAAGCGCGGTCACCGCATCGAAAAGCTCTGAGGCGGCAGCGTGCTTTTCGGGTATCGTGCTTGCCGAGGCAAGCGCGGAGCGCGCGCTGTTCAGCTCGGATATCAGTCGATCGTCGGAGTCTATGTATCTCACGGCGATCGTCTTGAAATTGCTCGCGGTCGCACCGATGTATTCAAGATCGCTCTGTATCGAATCACCGTCACCGTTTTCACCACTGTAAAAGTAGTCCTCGGCGGCTTTTCTCAGCGAGAGCAGTGACCTGCGGCAGCCGAGTACTCCCGAGGTCAGTATCACGGCGAGCATTATTATTATCGCCGTCGGTGTCTTTTTCAGTGTTTTCAAGCTTTTGATTCTCCTTTGAAATTAGGACGCGGGATTATTTGCGTATTTCGAGCAGCTTGTTCTTAAGCTCGTTTTCGATCTTGACGAGCTCTGCCTCTGCCTCACGGCGTTTTGCGCGTCCGTCGCTCTGTATCTGCATTACCTCGTCGAGGGTCGAGATCAGAGTTTCGTTTGTCTGTCTGAGAGTCTCAATGTCAACGATGCCGCGCTCGGATGCCTTGGCGGTCTCTACGGTCGATAACTTGAGAGCCTCGGCGTTTTTCTTGAGCAGCTCGTTCGTGAGGTCTGTGACCTGCTGCTGAGCCTTAAGAGCCTCCTGAGAATGTGCAAGACCGAGAGCTATAACCATCTGGCTCTTCCAGAGCGGAATGGTGTTCACGAGAGTTGTCTGGATCTTCTCGCTCATTACCGTGTCGTTGTTCTGGATGAGTCTTATCTGCGGAGCCATCTGGATCGAGATGTTGCGGGTGAGCTCGAGGTCGTGTATCTTCTTTTCAAAGCGGTTGCACATATTTGACATATCGTTTGCCGCTTGAGTGTCCTCGGGGAGTCCCGATTTCTGCGCCTTTTCGATCATAGCCGGGAGAGTCGTGCTTTGTACCTCCTCGAGCTTCTGCTTTCCGGCGAGGATGTACATCGAAAGCTCCTTGAAGTTCGTGAGGTTCACGTTGTAAAGCTGATCGAGAACCGCGACATCCTTCATGAGGCGCACCTGATGATTTTCAAGGCTGGTTGCGATCTTTTCGACGCTGACCTCTGCCTTGTCGTATTTTGCCTTCATGCGTTCCAGCTTGTTGCCCTGACGTTTTAAGAAGCCGAAGAAGCCGGTAGATTCTTCCGCCTCGAAGTCCTTGAGCTCGCCTACGAGATCGGTTATCATGTCTCCGACCTCACCGAGATCCTTGTTGCGGACATTCGCAAGTGCGCTGTCCGAGAATGTGGCGATCTTCTGCTGTGAGCCTGCGCCGTACTGAAGCACGATGTTGGGGTCGGTTATGTCGATCTTGGCGGCAAATTCGGTCACCATCTTCTGCTCGGCGGGGGTGAGATTTACTGTCATATCAGCTTTTCTCTCGGCGGGGAGCTTTGCCTCCTCGTCGGTGGATTCGATGGTATCGGCAACGATGAAGGGTGTGAGCGTGAGCTCGGGCATGGTATTTTTGTCCATTTACAGATTCCTTTCGGTTTATTGTGGTCGGTTATATGATTGGGTGCGTCAGAATCCCGCTCCGGAGCCTCCTGCTGAGGAAAGTCCCTCGTTTGCGAGCATGGATTCGAGAACGGTGATGTCCGCCGAGATGTCTATCGCGCGATCCTCGTAAAGATCGTTTAGAATGCGCTCAAATGCGGGCTTTATCGTGTCGAGTATGCCTTCGATGCCATTCAGGGTCTTGGTGATGTTTTCACCCTTTATCTTCTGCGCCGAAAGCTCGAGATAGGTGTTCATGAGCTTTTCGAGGGTGGGAAGATAATAATTCATAAAGCGGCGTATCTTCGGCAGCTTTTCGGGATTTTTCGAGACGTATTCGAACATCGTGTGCATGAGCTCGCGTCTCTCGGTGCTTTGCGGCAAGCTTCGGATCGAGCTTGGCGAGCTCGACATCGATCTTATCGAATTTTCGGATGTATTCGGCTCCCGCTTCGATCGTTCGGTCAACATCCTCAACGCCCGAATGCGGAGCTTCATATGGGATCGGAATGCGCTCTATCGTCGGCGGTATCACCCTTCGCAGGATCACAAGCTCAGCGACCGAGATCAGTATTATTATGATAAAGTGTCCGAGCTTGTACATCGGGCAGAACATCGCGAAAAGTATCCAGCTGAGCGCGACCGCGTAATAGGGAATTACCGAGCTGTGCTTGACTTCGCGAAACCGCCTCCCGGCGGTCTTGTTCGGATTGTTTTTCATGTGTGCGACTGTTCCTTTCAAGGTATCTGAACCACTGCGCATGACCTTGAGTCATGCAGCTTTTTGCGGTATCATTCGTTGCAAAAGCCTACTGTGCGGTATGTTTTGCATCGGTCTTCGATAAATATTATATCATAAATTTCCCGATTTGTATATATATCTGCGAGAAATTTACAATTTTATAAAACAAAAAAGATAAAAAGTTTAGGAACCGACCGCCGACAGAGCAGCCGCACGAGTCTGCGAAGCTGCCGAAAAAGCAAGGAGGTCTGCGCATTTTTTGCGCAGACCTCGGTATCAAAGCCCTTAGGCTCCTATGCTTTTTTGCCGATAGCTCGGATTATTTCTCGAGCGAACGGAGGAAGGTCATACAGCGAGCGACCTCTTCGAGACCGGTGGGCTGGAGTCCCTCGCTCTCGACTACCATTCTCATGCCGAGCTCGATAGCCTTCGCGCGGACAGCCGCAACGGGTGCCTCACCCTCGCCGAGAGCCTTACCCTGTCTTTCACGGGTTCCGTCCTTGAGGTGGATGATCTTTACACGATCCTTGAGGCGGGTGATGGTCTCGATCGGATCACGTCCTGCGACGAATGCCCAGTAGGTGTCGATCTCGAAGTTGACCTCGGTGCGCTTCTCCATCTCTTCGTGAGCGATCTGACCGTCCTTGTTCGGCTTGAACTCACCGTCGTGGTTGTGGTAAGCGAGGGTGATGCCCTCAGCCTCAAGCATGGGCTTGTACTTATTGATCTTGTCGATGGTGGAGCTGAGAGCATCCTTGGTATCCCACGGTGCGCCGGGAACGATGTAGTTGGTGTTACCGATGGTCTTGTGATACTTAACGGCTGCCGCGAAATCGTTGTCGAGATCGCCGAAGCCCGAGTGAGTACCGCTGACGATGAGACCGTACTCGTCGAGCATTGCCTTTACCTCTTCAGCCGGATGGTTGAAGAAGCCTGCGAATTCGATGTACTTGTAGCCGATCTCTGCGACCTTTTTGAGTGCCTCTGCAAGGCTCTTTTCGGAGGCGTCGCGAACGCTCCACATCTGAAGTCCGTATTCCATGATAAATACTCCTTATGTAAAATAATATTTTTCAGATCACTTTTCAAGCGAACGGAGGTAATTCATGCAACGAGTTACCTCGGAGATGCCATCGGGATTGAGGTTTTCGCTCTCGACTACCATTCTCATGCCAAGCTCCTTTGCGCGTGCGTAAACAGCCGCAACGGGTGCTTCGCCCTCGCCGAGTGCGCGACCCTCACGCTTGCCGTCTGCGAGAGTTGCGATGTCCTTGAGGTGGATAACATGAACTCTGTCCTTGAGCTCGGTGATGGTAGCTACCGGGTCGAGACCTGCGACGAATGCCCAGCAGGTGTCGATCTCGAAATCGATGTTAGTGCGCTTCTGCATCTCGATGTGCGGGATGATGCCGTCCTTGTTGGGAAGGAATTCACCGCTGTGGTTGTGGAAAACAAGGTTGATGCCCTCGGCTGCGAGCATGGGCTGATACTTGTTGAACTTGTCGATGAGTATATCGACAGCTTCCTTTGTAGAGGTGTCGGCGTGAGGAACGATGAAGTTCGTGCTGCCGATGCCATGCTGGAACTTTACAGTGCCTGCAAAGTCGTTGTCAAGCTCCTGGATGCCGGTGTGGGTTCCGTTGCAGACGAGTCCGTTTGCGTCGAGTACGGCGCGGATGTCCTCTGCGCTGTTTCCGAAGAAGCCGGCAAACTCGATATCCTTATAGCCGATCTCGCCGACCTTCTTAAGGGTTCCGAGCAGATCGTCCTTTGTAAAATCGCGGACGCTGTACATCTGAAGTCCGTAAGTCATGATGAAAATCTCCTTTTGGTTGGGTTAATTAAAATATTCCTCATAGGGCTCATATGCCCTTGAAAAATCAGTTCTTCTGAGCAGCAAAAGCCGCTCTATGAGATCGGTGCTGCGGTAGGCAAAGTCGATCCCGTCGTTGTGACCGAGCTTTGGAAGAAGGTTGAACTCGGCTTTTCCGCCGGCGGCATTTATCGCATCGATCATCATTGACGAGCATATCGGCAGAACGATAGGGTCGGTCTCACCGTGATAGGCAAGAACCGGAGTGTTTACGAGCCGCTTTGCGCGCCATGCCATCCCGCCGCCCGCGACAGGTGCGATCCCCGCAAAAAGCGTCGGGAATGCAAGTCCGACCGCAAAGGTGCCAAAGCCGCCCATGCTTGAGCCGGTGAGGGTCACTCGGTCGCGCTTTATTCCAAAGCGTATCATCGTGTCATCGATCAGCCTTTTTACATCGGCAACGACATTGTCCCAAACTGCCCACGCCGGACACTGCGGAGCGAGGACTATCGCGTTTATTTCTCGTCCCTCGCGTATCAGCCGAGGAACGCCGTGACGGCATATATGCTCGTGGATACTGCCACGCTCACCCGCACCGTGAAGATATACGAGCAACGGAAGCTCACCCGAGGAATTGCTCGGATCGGAGGAGGGCGTGAATATCAGCGCGTTGAGTCCCGACGGCTCGGAGGTGGCGTTTAGTAGGATCGTGTTCATATAAAATATCTCTCCCGAGGTGGTTTACATATTACAGCTCTATTATACATCATTGTCGCGAAAAATGCAAGAGCAAAATGTAAAAATTCACAAATAAATTCAAATTTGCGAGAACAGAGCTGCGCGGTGAGCTTTTGCGGCGTTCAACCTCGAAGCTTGGCGCGAAAAAACGCAAAATCGCTAAAAGCTCTTGACAAGCTCGGTCGGGCAGAGTATAATTAAAGGTAGGAGTATTCGGAGGTAAATGAAATGGATGCGACACACGCTCGGGTGGATATGTTCCCGCAGCTTCAAAATTGGGGGATATATTTTCAACTCACACACGGAAGAAGACTTAATAATACACGGCACGATCATGAATTTTACGAGATAGTGGTGATATTGGAGGGCGGCTGTGATCATACGATAGACAATGCTACCGCGCATATCGAAAAGGGACAGGTGGCATTTATAGAGCCGGGGCAGTATCACCGAATCGAAAATCAGCTTTCGGGGACGAATGCTGCATCGTTTTCGATCCGAAATGATGTCATGCGGGAGTTTTTTCGCGCCTATGCCGTCGAACGGATAAAGCCCACGGTCTTTATCGGGATCGATACCATCGAGCGTTTTTCGAGACAATGTGAGAGTGTCGATACGATCGGACACAGCGAGGTTCGTCTGCGGAGACTGGTCGGAGCTTTGCTTTCCGAGCTGATCCGTTGCTCGGAGGAAAGGCACGCGATACCCGAGAGCATCGAGCGGATATTTCGCCAAATGCAGCAGCCCGAGCTGTTTCGCGAGGGGATGGATGCCTTTGTGCGTATTTCGGGCTTCAGCTATCAGCATCTCAGCCGACTGACCCACCGATATCTCGGCATGACCCCGGGAGAGTATTTGACCGAGCTGCGTTTGCGATACGCTTATGATCAGATCGTTTACGGAAGTTCGGATTATGAGAGCATATGCGAGGCGTGCGGCTTTTCGAGCTTCAGCCATTTTTATAAGCTCGTGCGTGAACGCTTCGGAAAAGCTCCCGCAAAGCTTCGAAAGCAGTCGATATCGCAGCTGTACACGGTTTAGAAATCAAGTGAAAACCCGCACGCCGAGAACGGCGTGCGGGTCGGATTATGTAAAAAGAAAACAGGACAGATAAACTGTCCTGCTTTGGTGACCCGTACGGGAATCGAACCCATGTTACAGCCGTGAAAGGGCCGTGTC
>CAYRKS010000006.1:0-21994 GCA_964424855.1 uncultured Lachnospiraceae bacterium | reverse complement strand
TTTTCTGTCGCTTTAGGAGTTCTCCCTGCGACGTATAATATTATACCACATCTCGAAGGATTTGTCAAGGGGTTTTCGAAAAAAAATTATAATTTTTTTGAGATTTTTTTGAAAAGCCGTTTTTGCATCCAAAAACAGGTATTTTTGGGGCGGTTTTGCCTGCGGAATTCCATTTTTTGCTTTTTCGCATCCGATTTTCCCGTATCTGAGCATAAACTCGAATGTCTTCCGACACTGCGATCCGCAAAAAAATCGGCGGTCACCCATAAAAGACAACCGCCTTGCTCCCGATCAGAGATTTTTTCAAATATCTTTTCGATTTTTTCTTCGGATATTTTATTTTCTGCTCTCGGCTATAAGCTCGAGTGCTTCTTTTTTCGTGAAGAGATAATTCTTATCACAGAAGTGGCACTCAAAATTTATCTCCTCCGGCTTGCCCTCGGCTACGCACTCGTCAAATATCTTATCGACCTCGCTTTTGCCGAGGCTGATCAACGCCCTCGCACAGCGGTCGCGTGAGCAGTCACACTTGTAAGCAACGTCGAGCTCATCAAATATATCGTACTCGATACCTTCGAGTGCAATGTCCATGACCTGATCCGGAGTCAGTCCGTCGGCAAAAAGCCGCGACACGTTCGAAAGCTTCGAGGCGTTGCGCTCAAGCTGCGAGATAGTCTCCTCCGCAGCAAAGGGAAGCAGTGATATAAGAACACCGCCGGCGGCAAGACAGGTGTAATCGCGGTCAACAAGCACTCCCAGAGCGCAAAGGCTCGGAGTTTGCTCGCTCGCCGCAAAATACTGAGTGATATCCTCGGCTATTTCTCCGCTGACAAGATCGATCATACCCGAATACGGCTCCTTGAGTCCGATGTCCTTGATCACACTCAGTGTGCCGTGTCCGATGGCTCCCGAAACATCGAGCTTTCCGTTAGATTTTTTCGGAATGTCTATAAGCGGCTCTCGAATGTAGCCCTTGACGTTTCCGGCATAGTCGGATACCGCGATAACATTGCCCGCAGGACCGTCTCCGCGAATGTTAAGTGTAAGAGAATTACCCTTATCCTTGAGCATGGTTCCCATCATGGAGGCGGCAGTGAGCGTTCTGCCGAGCAGAGCCGATGCCGTGGGGGTAGTACCGTGATAGCGTATTGCGTCGTTCACAATGGCGGTGGAATCGACCACAAAGGCTCTCGCGCTTCCGTCGCGTGTCATTGCGCGGAGCATTACCGATTGCTTTTTCATTGAAATTCCTTCCTCGTGTAAAATTATGTCTTTTTCAAGGCTTTCAAGCCCGAAAATGTCTTCGCAGAAGCTGTTGTTCGCACAAAACCGCCCGAAGCTCGAAAAAGCCTCGGACGGTAGATTTTTTTCGCCTCAGACCCTTCGGACGGTAAAATACCAGCGTTCGGTGTCCTCATCGACCGCCTCGCCCGAAAAGCCGCTGCAAAGCTCACAAAGCTCAAAGCCGCATTCATCGAGCAGCTTTTTTATCGTTCTAAGCGAATAGCAGCGTTCGCGCTGAGTCTCATCAAAGCGTTCCCAGCGTCCGTCCGACTCCTCGCGGAAGATCGAAAGATAAAAATCGCAGAGCTTCGTCTTGGGATTGTAAAAATTCTGCCATGCACAGAGTATTCCCTCTTCCTCAAGGACATAGGCATTTTCGCCGTAGGTACGTTCAAACTTCGCCGGCGCGTTCATGTCAAAGACAAATACTCCGCCCGGATCGAGATAGTTGTGTACATGATTGAACGTGCGTCTCAGCGATGCCGTGTCGGTGAGATAATTGAGGCTGTCAAGACAGCATATAACGGCGTTAACCGTGCCGTAAAGCTCAAGCTCGCACATATCCTGCCTTACCAGCAGAACGCTGTGCGGCAGTCTCTGAGCGTCACAGCGCGACCTCGCGATCGAAAGCATCTCCTCCGATATGTCAACGCCGGTCATGTCGTAGCCGCGCTTCGCCAGCTCGACCGTCATCGCTCCGGTGCCGCAGGCAAGATCGAGAATCGATTCCGGGCGTTTCCCGTAAAATCTCTCGAGACGCTCCTCGATAAAGCCCGCCCACTCGGGATAATCAACTCCCGAATTCAGCTGATCGTAAACATAGGCGAGCGAGGAATATGCGCCGCTCATTTGCGCTCAAGACGCTCGAGTCTCTCGAGGACGTTGATGTAGCCGTCGCTTCCGTACTTGAGGCAGCGGTTTACACGGCTTATCGTTGCGGTGCTGAGTCCGGTTCTCTCGGCGATCTCGGTGTAGATGTAGTTGTCCTTGAGCATCTTTGCGGCGAGAAGACGCTTTGACATCTCCTGAAGCTCCGCAACAGTACACAGATCCTCAAAGAAGCTGTAGCACTCGTCGATCGAATCGAGGGTTAGTATTCCCTTAAAGAGAAAATCGATCTTTTCATCATTCAGCTTGTTCATTTTTCGTTACCTTGACCTTCGCCTTACCGAAGGTCTCCTTTCTTTGTGATGCCCTTCTCCGATCTCATGCCGAAACCGTAAGGGCTTATTGGGAGTATGATTTTCCGCCGTTGATATTCGTATATCTCGGCAAAGGCGTTTCGCCTTGATCGTGTTACCTTTATTATACTATAACTTTGTGAAAAAGTAAAGTGTTTTTATATTAAAATTTGCGAAAGTCGAGATTTTTTTCTTCCGCATACCTCTTCGCCGCCTCGATAAGCACCGGAGTCACGCGCGGATAGGTCAGCTCACACGGAAGCTCGTCGAAAAGCTCGACCCTCTCCATCTCACTCTCGGAAAGCTCACAGAGCTCCTCGATCAGCCCCAAATACACCGCACCGTTCGCAGAACCACTGTCATCATAGCCTCGATAATCGCATATGTGATAAAGCTCTGCCGTCAATGCTCCGCTCTCCTCATAAAGCTCTCGCCGAGCCGCCTCAAGCGGGGTCTCCCCCGGCTCGATGTGACCGCCCTGAGTTTCGAAGGTGTCCCTCTCGCGGTGCTTGCTCAGCATCCATTTTCCACAGTACCTTGAGCATATCACCACATATTTGAGCCGAGAAAGCGTCCCGACAGGATGAAGCTCGCATTTAAGCTCCGCATTCATCTGCTTATATCCCCTTTCTCGCTCGCTCAAGCTTTGCAGTATCGCTGAAGCTCGGGCATTCACTCCTATCCTCGAGCGGGATGAGACGCATATTTATCGCATCGATTATTCGCTCGGCATTCGGGAAGAAGCAGTCCTCAAGCTCGTGACAGGGTACGATCTGATTCTTTGCTCCGAGTACGGTAACAGGTGCATCGAGATAATCAAAGGCAAGCTCGGAAATATCCGCCGCCATGCTCTTCATCACCGAGCCGCGCTCACAGCCGTCTCCGACTATGATAATCCGTCCGGTCTTTTTTACCGATTCGATAACGATCGAATAGTCGAACGGCACAACCGAACGCGCATCTATAACCTCGGCGGATATCCCATATCGACTATCGAGTATTTCCGCAGCCTCGACCGCGCGATAAAGTGCCGCGCCGATCGAAAGTATGGTCACATCCGTGCCGATACGCTTTATATCGGGCTCTCCGATAGATATCTCGTAATATTCCTTTGGAACGCCGCCCTCATGGAAACGCTCTCCGACATCGTATATCCGTTTGTTCTCGAAAAATACGACCGGATCGCTCCCCGAAAGAGCCGCGTTCATAAGCCCTTTAGCATCATACGGAGTCGCCGGACATACTACCTTGAGTCCGGGAATGTGCGCCGGGAGCGCGGTCCAATCCTGCGAATGCTGTGCGCCGTATTCCGAGCCGACCGTGACCCGAACGACCATTGGAAGCCTTAAGGCTCCTGCAGACATAGCCTGCCACTTCGCCGCCTGATTGAAAAGCTCGTCCGCCGCACAGCCGAGGAAATCGGCATACATCAGCTCTACCAAGGCTCGTCCGCCGCACATCGCATAGCCGACCGCCGAGCCGACTATTGCCGCCTCCGATATCGGAGCGTTGAAGAAGCGATGATACGGGAGTGCTTCGGTCAGTCCGACATAAGCTCCGTGCGCACCTCCCCAGTCGCGATGCTCCTCGCCGTAGGCGATGAGCGTCGGATCGGCGGCAAATTTTCCGATGACCGCTTCGAATATCGCATCGCGGTATTCGACATATTCTCCCGAGGCGAGCTGCTCGCCGTTTTCGTTCAAGGCGGAACGTGATCTGTGTCCTATCGCCTCAACGCGCGGGTTTTGCTCGATCGGGAGCAGCAGCTCGGATTCGCGGCTCTTGTCCATCGACGGTATGTGACGATTTGAAAACATCAGCTCACCAACACGGTCGATCCCGTTCTCATCCTCCGCCATATCCATCCTCGGTGAGATAGTGGGGTCTGCCGCAAGACGACAGATCCGCGTTACGCGGCTGATTATCTTCTCATCGATCGCTTCGAACTCCTCGCCCGAAGCCACCTTTCCTATTATCAAACGGTCACGGTAGGTCTTTATCGGATCGACCGCTCGCCACGCCTCCAGCTCCTCGTCCGTCCTGTAGCTGAAGGGGTCGGATGCCGAATGTCCGACCGTTCGATAGGTCACAATGTCGAGCATCGCAGGTCCCTCTCCGCGAAGCAGAGCCTCGCGCTTGCGCCTTGAAGCATCGATCACCGCGAAGGGATCACAGCCGTTTATCCGCTCGGCGTGAAGCTGATCGGGACTTATCCCCGCTCCCAGACGAGCCGCCATCCCGAACGCCATCGTCTCGCCGCAGGTCTGTCCGCCCATGCCGTAGAAATTGTCGGATATGTTGAAAAGCAGCGGAAGTCCTCTCGGTGCTTCGTCTCCGTCTCTCCAGAGCTTTTTGATCTGATCCATAGCCGCCATGTTCAGCGATTCCAAAACCGAGCCGCGCCCGCAGGCACCGTCACCCAGATTTGCAACGACGATCCCCGGAGCTTTGTTTATCCGCTTGTACAGCGCAGCCCCCAGTGCCAACGGAGTCGAGCCGCCCACTATCGCATTGTTCGGATATATCCCGAAGGGCAGGAAAAACATATGCATCGAGCCGCCAAGCCCGCGATTAAAGCCGGTATTCTTCGCGAATATCTCGGAAAGAGCTCCGTAAAGCAGAAAATCTATCGCCAGCTCTCTTATGTCACCGGTCTGATCTCCCTTTTCGACAACGCGCAAAAGCTCTCCGTCCGAATATCCGCTCATTATATCGCAGAGCCGATCCTCACTCAGCTTTTCGATCGCGGAAAGCCCCTTAGCAAGCACCTCTCCGTGATTTCGATGAGTGCCGAAAATAATATCGTCGCAGTCGAGGCAATATGCCGAGCCGACCGCCGTTGCCTCCTCACCGATCGCAAGATGTGTCGGACCCGGATTTTTATAGCTTATTCCGTTATAGACCGAATTTGTCTTTATATCGCCGAGCATGGCTTCAAATTCGCGTATCATGCGCATATCTCGGTATATCCGCAGCATATCGTCCTTGCTGTAGCTCGTTTTTTCCTCATCAAGCGTCCGCGAATATTGATTTACCGGTATGTCCTCAAAATGAATATATCCCGGATGCAAAGCCTTTTTCGGGTCGATAAACTGACTCCTTGGCATTTTTATATGACCATTCCTTTCTGCTCCCTCTTTTATATCTGCCGTCACGGCAAGCTGTTCTGAACGCTCGGAGCCGCAAGCTCACGCTTATTTCGCCAGCGACAGCCCGAAAAGCTCAAGCTCGTCGCACAGCCGCCTAAAGAGCCTTGCCGCATGGTAAAATTCGACAGCTCCGCCGTCAAAGCGCAAAGTCAGCACAAGCTCAGAGCTATCCCTATTGATCGAGCCGATCCCGAGCGACAGCAGCTCGCCCGAGCAAAGCGGAGGCGTGAAGCTCGATATTCCGAGCTCCGAAAGCTCGATCACCGAAAATCGGCAGCTCAAGCCGTCCGCTCCGCTTTTTATCCTGCGCGAAAGCTCGTCAAGGCTCATACCGCGAGTCGAGCCGAGAATTGCTGTTCTCTCTCCGCTCGCTCCGAAGGTGTATTTTATATCAGCGTCCTCTCCAAAGCCGCCGTCCGTGCGGAGCGTCCTCGCAAAGGAGTAGACGATCATCTCTCCCATACTTATCTTCGAAAGCCCGAGACGCTCGCCCTTTGAAGCCGCCGCATCGCAAAAGCTCAACAGCGCGGTCGGATCGATCACCGCCGTAAGCGTCAATACCTCGCGTTCGCGCATTTCACCCGAAACGTGAGAGCCTTCGGTCAAGGGCTCGCAAGCCGTACTCGGCTTTGACTCATCGTTTAGCGGCTCGTCCTCTTTTGCCGATACAGCGTCATCATTAAGCTCATCATCGAGATAGCCTTTTGCGGAATATGCTTCATCCTCGACCTTCTCAATTTTCTCGGAAGCCGCGATCTCCGAAAGACGCGGTGAAAGCCCGGTCTTTTCCTCGAGCAAACGCTCTATGTCCCGCTCTATTATCCGTCCCATCGGACCGGTCGGCATAGCGGATGAAATATCCACACCGTTTTTCAGCGCGAGATTCATTGCCCGCGGCGATATCCTTATACGCTCGGTCGAGCGTTCTTCAAAATTGCTGTTTGAATCCATAAAGGCGTTATCCTCTCAAAGCATCGTCCTCGGCGGTGAGAAGCTCAACGCCGGCTTCGTTCGCCGCCTCGATGATGTCCTCTGGCGGACGCTGATCGGTTATTATCATGTGTATCTTGTCCATGTGACAGACCGTGTACGGAAGGGCTCTCCCGATCTTCGAGGAATCGAGAAGTACAATAACCCTGCGCGCCTTTCCTATAACCAGTCGCTTCAGCTCACATTCGGGGAAATTTCCGCAGGTGAAGCCGTCCTTGAGCGAAAAACCCGACGGACAGATAAAGGCAACGTCTATGTTGATGTCATCGAGAAATTTCAGTGCCTGATTTCCCGAGATCGAAACATTTCCGTGGTTTATCATTCCGCCGACCAGATTCACGATCGGCTTGTTCTTTTTGATAAGCTCGAGCGCAATGTTCGGACCCGTGGTTATTATGCTCAGCCTTTCGTCCGGAAGAACGGCGGCAAGCTTGAGTACCGTCGTTCCCGAGTCGAGAAACACCGAGTGACCCGTGTGTATGAACTCGCAGGCACGGCGGGCTATCCATTCCTTCGCGGCATTGTTCTCGCCCAGCCTCTGATGGAAGGAGTCCTCCATTGAGGTAGTGATGAATTTCATCGAACGTGCGCCGCCGCGCACCTTTATCGCCTCGCCCTGCTTTTCAAAATATTCGATATCACGGCGAAGCGTCATGCTCGAAACATCGGGAAAGCGTTCCTCCAGCTCGCGAAGCGAAATGAAGGGCTTTTCGGAAAGCATAGTCTTTATCTCTTTTCTGCGTGAAGAATTCATTGTTCCATCCTTTCTCCGAAGCCTTGTCGGAATTTTTTATGATATTATCAAAGCAAGCAGATCGAGCGGAGCGCAGGAAAGCTCGAGCGTATAGCTCTCACCCTCGCGTACAAAGCCGACCGGGACCGTCTCTCCGCTCGGCATTATCCTTTTTATCTCACTTATCTCGCGCTCGGATATCAGCTCCACGGTGTCGAGTAGATCCAGACCGATATTGAAGAAGGCGCAAAAACGCTCATCGCTCTCAAGCTGCGCCGCGCGGAAATACACCTCCGCGTCTCCCGGATAAAATATCGCACTCTCCGAGCAATCCCTGAGTATGCGCTCGAGCCGACCCTTTCTGGTCTGATTTAAGAAGGAAAAGGCATCGCCGATGCTGTAGCTCGTCCGCGGAGTCCCGCAAAAGGCGTAAACGATACCTCCGAGACTGTTTTCATAGCGCGTAACCCCGGGAAAAAGCCGCTCGTAATTTATCTCATCGACCGTGTGGCAAACATACGAAAGTGCCGATACCTTGTCCGACAGCGGCACAAGCTCACGAAGCCCGGGCTCGATAGCCATCGGATTTTCGGTGGCTTCATCGATCTCATTTGAAGCGACAGCTCCCTTCCATTCACGCGCCGAAACGCCGATATACTCTCCGAAGCCGCGCCGCGAAAGCTCACACACCGCGTCGGAGGATAGGACAACTCGACCCGAAAGTGCCTTCTTTATCTGCTCGTCGCTGAGATAATCCTCGCGGTCGAGGCAGAGTATCCCGCCGTCCTCGGACGAATAATAGATCGGAAGCCCCAATCTTCCGAGGAAGCAATTGCTCCACGCACTGTTTCCGTCAACCGAAGCGTCAAAGCTGTCGGAATCAAAGTGATATTCCGCACTGTCCAGAACAGGTATCCTGAAGCCCTCCCATTTCAGCTGCGGAACAAGCTCGGCAAGCCGTCTGTAAAAGCCGCTGTTCATAGCAAGCATCCTCCGATAAGCCTTTCCGCTCTCGGGCTCGTAGGCGTGCAGACGGGTTATCCAATGCTTTGCTCCGACCGCCCCCTCGAGTATCGAGCCGCTGAAATGCGTGTGCAGCATAGATGCACTCGTTGAATATCGGTTCTGCGGGCAGGTGTCGGTCTCGGCAAGTATCACATCGACCTTCCCCTTCAGCTTTGATATCTGCGCCGCCGCCTTTTGAAAGCTGTTTACCACATTCCTCGCTCCCGGTGAGGTGTAATTCGCGTTGTTCATGCGAACTATTATCGGATTTCCTTCGCCCGCAAGCTCTCTTGCGATCTCCGAGGCAAACTCCGCATTGTTTCCGACACAGCAAAAGCTGCACGGAATGCTCGGGTCTATGCTGTCTATTCCCTTTCTCATGAGCTTTGCCGTATCGACCAGTGATTCGCGCTGAGTTTCGATGTATATGTCGATAAGACGGCGATCCTCTCCCGCAGTGACGATAGAGGCAAGCTCCTCACGGCAAAGACTTGTCCCCGCAAGCTCGTTGAAACGCTTGAGATGCAGCTCGCAGCCGCAGCCCTTTCCGCCCCTTCCGATCAGGCGGAAATCATCGTCAAGCATTATGCAGTCGGGAGTATATGAGGCTATCGTGCGCATTGCATCGTACATATAGGCTCTGAAGCCTTCGTCGTAGGGACATACAATCTCGGGTTGATATCCGTTAGAAAGCATCGTATATTTCCGAAAGCCGAAGGGCTCGCTGAGCTTCCAGCCGTGACCGATCGAGGCCTGAACGAGAACTCCCGACGGAATTCCCATTGCCTTAAGCTTATCGCGGAATATTTGATATTTTTCGCAGAGTATTTTAGCCTTGTTTATCGCGGGAGCTCCCTCGGGTACAAGCGTCATCATGAAAAGCGGACAAGTCGAAATACCGTTTTCATATTGGCGGCGTATATCCTCGCAAAGCTCATCAGCGTGTCCGGTCAAAAGCGGAACGATCGAATAAAGTAATAGCTGCTTCATTTTCGCTACCTCACAAAAGCATTTACAAACTCATCAGTGCAAAAGCCGCAGAAAAGCATGAAAATATTTATTCGCAACCCCGCCGAATTTCACACCTCTTTTTCTATATTGTAACACATTTATGAGATTTTGTCAATAGCATTTTGCACAAAAAAGACGAAAGCACGAGAACCCGCACCGCAGCTTCGTGCTTTCGAAAATATTTTTTATCAAGATATGCGGTATTTTTTCACCGTGCCTGAAAGCTTTCGGATTTATTTTATCCCGTTGTGACGCTTCGCCGAGGTCAGCGTGTTCTTCAAAAGCATCGTGATCGTCATGGGTCCCACACCGCCCGGAACGGGTGTTATGTGTGATGCCTTAGGCTCTACCGAGGCGAAATCAACGTCGCCCGTGAGCTTTCCGTCGGGTCTTCGATTCATTCCGACATCGATAACGACCGCGCCCTCCTTAATCATGTCTCCGGTTATAAAATCCGCCTTTCCGATCGCCGCGACCAAAATGTCGGCGCGTCGGGTGATCTCGGCGAGATTTTTGGTTTTGGAGTGACATACCGTCACGGTTCCGTTTGCATGGAGCAGAAGCATCGCCTGCGGCTTTCCAACGATATTGCTCCGTCCCAGAACAACACATTCCTTGCCGCTCACCTCTATACCGCTCTTTTCGAGCAGTGCCATGACTCCGGCAGGCGTGCAGGGCAGAAAATCATAGTCGCCGATCATTATTTTTCCGACATTCACCGGATGAAATGCGTCAACATCCTTTGCCGGGTCGATGTGATCTATTATGAGCTTGTCGTCAAGGTGCTTCGGGAGCGGAAGCTGAACGAGTATTCCGTGGATCGCGGGATCGCCGTTCAAACGCTCGACAAGGGCTAAAAGCTCGGCTTCGGTGGTCTCCTCGGGCAGCTCATAGACCTCGGAGTGGAAGCCTACCTCTTCACACGCCTTTTTCTTGTTTCGAACATAGACCTGCGAAGCCGGATCCGTTCCGACGATGACTACCGCAAGCCCGGGAACTATACCCTTTTCGGTAAGAGCCGCACATTCTGCGGCTATCTCGCCGCGAATTTCCTTTGATATGCGCTTTCCGTCAATTATCTCAGCCATTTTCCTTGTCCTCACTCTCATCGTTTTCATCGTTGCTTTCCGAATTTTCCTCGGAGGTATCCGAATTTTCATCCGCATTTTCGCTCGATGCCTCGTCCTCCGACTTCACATCGTAGCCATCGTTTTCGATGATACCGATAACCGAGTCGCGGTTCGAGGTGTAAACACGGTCGTATTCCGCGTCATCAAGCGCGCGATCCTTAGCTCTCGAAAGTCCGACTATCATCGAAACGATTCCGATAACGAATATTCCCGCGCCGACGACCTGAGACACTCTGATCGTCTCGCCGAAGAAGGATTTCATGAAGTAAAGGCTGTCTGTTCTGAGTCCTTCGATAAAGAAGCGTCCGAAGCCGTACCAGATCATGTAAAATATCGCGTGCTGACCGTTGAACTTCTTCTTTTTGTAGAAGATCATCATAAGTATGAAGCCCACAAGATTCCAAAGCGATTCGTAAAGGAAGGTCGGATGATAATATCTCGTTGTCGCCGAGCCCGCATACTGTATGCCCATTCTCCACGGAAGCTTTGTCTCGGTTCCGTGCGCCTCGGCGTTCATAAAGTTGCCCCAGCGTCCGATCACCTGTCCGAGTATGAGTCCCGGAGCTACCATGTCATACATCTTGCCGACTGCGATCTTTTTGACCTTTGCCACGACAAATACCGTGAGCGCACCCGCTCCGACTCCGCCGAATATCGCAAGTCCGCCTCTTCTGACATTTATCACATCCCAGAAGGAGTCAAAGTTTTCGAGCTTCATGAGTACATAGTAAAGTCTTGCGCCGACCATCGAGAATATTATAAGGAATATCGCAAGGTCAAGCACATCATCGACCTTTATCCCCTCGAATTTGGCATTGTGCTTTGCAACGAAAAAGCCCGCGACCATCGCCAGCGTTATTATAATCCCGTACCACATTATATCGTAGCCGAAAATGCTGAACGCCACCGGATTGACCTCAAAGCCCTCAAGCCCAAGCCCGGGAAAGGAAATAATATTTCCCATTTTCTGTTTCCTCCAAGTTCTGCGGTCAAACCCGCATTTTTTCTCCATGCTTCAAAGCCCTCGATACTGCGACGATACTGTTAAAGCATATACTATATTGTACACCACCGACCGTTTTTTTTCAATGCCGACAATGTAAATTTTCATTGTTTCGCCGCTTTTCCGACGATTTCGCGCTCGTTTTCGATCGCGAATATCTCCTTTGCAAAATACTGCGGCTCACTCTTCACCTTCGGACCGTGAGTTCCGATCACTATCGTGTCCGCCAAAGGCTCTTCATCAAGCTCCCAGCGTGACGAACCGGCGTAAAATACGCTCCGATCTCCCAGCTCAAAGCTTATTCCGAGCACCTCGTGCTTCGAGCGACTCAGTTTTTCGGGAGCTTCGACCGTTATAAGCGAATGCCCGAAGGCGATAGACTCAAGACCCGTGCGGTTGTAGCTCAAGACCTCAATTCCGAGCTCGTCCGCAAGCTCGATGATTCGTCTCGCATACGCGGCTTCAGCATCGGTTTCAGGCTCGGGAATGACAAGCCTTCTGACGAGCCGCGACTCACAAAGCTTTTTGAAGCCCCTCGCATGAGCATTGTGCAAATGTGTCAGCATATATGTATCGATCTCGGTCTTGTTCATATCCGAAAGAGTACTGTCGATCTCGCGTATGATCCCGCTGTTGCCCGAGCTTATGTCAATGACCATGCACCCCGATCCCGAACGAAGCAGTATCGCATCATCGGTCTTCACGGTCGCAAAGCGCAGTGTATTCTCATTCGAATGTATCCGCTCATAGGTCTTGACCGCACCGAAATATATCGGGTTCCAGAGCGCGAAAAGGATAACCGCCGCCAAAAAATCGATTCTCTTGAAGCGGTTTATTATTATCAGCACTATCGGCAGCAAAAGCAGCAGTACGATTGAAAAGCCATAGCTCATCGACAGATAAAGCGGAAGACTTGACAGTGTACTCGTTACATCGACCATTATCCTTGAAGCAAAGCCGATAGCACCTCCGAGCAGTCCGGCACAAATGCTCATCCCGAGACAGGCGGCAGCGGTGTATGGCAATGCAAGCCAGAGTATCACGGTGATAAAGGGAGATAATATCAGCGTCGCCGGTACACTGAGCAGAGATACCTCGCCGAATCTCAGCCAAAGTATCGGCATTATAAAAAGCTGTGCGCTTAAGGATACCACCACTCCGTACAGCGGCTCGAGAAGCTTTCGCAAAAGCTTGTGCTTCTTTCGAAAGCGGTGGAATCGAGTTTTTATCCTGCGATTTGCCCTCTCGGACATGGCAACACCGAAGGTCGCGAGAAATGACAGCTGAAAGCCGACATCGAGAAGTGCCGCCGGGTCGAACAGAGTTATCAGCCAAGCCGTCCAAAAAAGCACGGTTATCGGATCGCGATCTCTCCAGAGCCCGCGAAACACCGTGACGATGAGCAGCATGACCGCCGCTCTCATAAGCGAATATGGAAATCCCGCGATGGCCAGCATCGCAAAGGCGCATATTATCCGACAAATAAGCCGCTTCGGCTTCGAAAGCTTGAAGTGCCTTCCGACCCTATCGATTATCGCGGCGATAACCGCAAGGTGCATTCCGCTGAGTGCGAGCAGATGTGTAGTACCGCACCTTTTCATGTCACGGCGAAATATCCCTATCCCGTCTCGCTCGGAAAGAAGCAGTGCCTTTATTATCGCCGCCGTGTCACGGTCGGTAAATACCGAGACAGCCGCGCTTATTTTCTCTCTTGTAAGCGAGATCAACACACTTATCCCACTCGAGCTTCCGAGGCGCGTAAGCTCACCGCTCGGACTGCATACGAACCGCGTTCCCGAGGCTATCATATCGTATTTGTCGAGACCGTAATCCGCATACACCTCATCGAGCGGTGAAAATACCGCATTAAAGCTTATCCTGTCGCCTATCGAAAGAGCCTGATCGTTCTCGCAAACAAGCCTTCCGAAGGCTCTTTTCCTCCTGCCATCTGCCGATATCAGCTCGATGTCGTAATTCGAATACCAATCCGCCGCCGAATTCTTCGCAATAATGACCGCCTCTGTCGCGACCGAGCGATCCTCGGCGCAGAATTTTTCAAGCTCGCCGATCTCTCTATCCCAGAGCAGTATTGAGGAGAGCATAAGCATCGCCGTCATCACGCCGACAGTTATCATGAAATTTCCGAGCTTCATCCCGGCTATCCGATCATACCTTAGCCTTTTGTGAAGAACCACACCCAGAAAACTCGAACCGAGAGCCGCAATAAGCAATATAATTCTGCCGATACTGCCGATGAAGATCGATATCAGCGAAGCGAGAATGCCTATCGCCGCCGCAAGCGCGGCGGGTCTGTGCAAAAATATGTTCAAGCCCTACCCCTCCCCTCGAGTTGTATAATATCGCTCCGATCAAATCTATTATACCACAATAAGGCGAAAAATGCAACAAAAAATGTCGGATCGGCTCGAATTTTAATCTTACCCCTTTTGCAAAAATAAAAAGCCGCCCGAATTGATATGCACCAAAAAATTAGACACTTTTGGAGGTGCATATCAATCACTTCGGACAGCTCGATATTCATATATATACCCTCAATCGCCGCCGTAGCTTCGCTTGAGTATTGCCTCCATTATTTCATCGGTCTGGAAGCCGACCGCTTGACCGTTTGACTGACCGGGATGTATCGCCGCCTCGGACTTTTTCTTCCTGTACGCCTCGAGAGAAGCGTCAACGTCCGCCGCCGTGACAAATCCGGAATTGTGCCAGTTTTCGAGTACCTTGTTCATGTAGGAGACCTTCGGCTCACCGATCTTGTCAACCGTCACCTCCCAAGCCTTTGTTATCACATCGATGTCGAATTTCCATTCCTCGAGCCAGCAGGTAAAGGTCTTCTTCTCGCGAGTCGTAAGCTCGCGCCCCGTTGCCCCGACCATCTTGCATATCTGATTCATCGAGTCGGCAAGATTTTCCTTGCGCTTGAGATAATCGTTCAACGCCGCTCCGGTCGATATTCCCTCATCAAAAAGCGATATCGCGGTGCGCTCGATGTAACGAAGCGATTTCTTTCCGTTGTCCGCACAGTATTTGACAAGACATACGATATAATCGGGTGTCAAACTCAAATGATCGCAGAGCGCAACGATTATCTGTACATCGGCTGTCGTGAATATCTTTCCGAGTATCTGCTGACACATATCGATGACATTCGGAAGCTCCTCCGATGCCGAGATTATATCCGCGCATTCGCTCTCTGAATAGTGCGGAAGACTGCTTGAAAGCAGAGTCTTCGGCTTTTCCTCGGGCTTTTTCGATTCCTCGGGCTGAGCTGCCTGAGCATTTTCCGAAGCTTCAAGCGAGATTATCCCCGCTCCGACCCAAAAATCTATCGCCTTGCAAAGACGGCTTCTCGTACACGGGAGCATTTTGCAAAGCTCGGTCTCAAGAGCCTCTCGATCCCTTCGCAGCTCATCATTCGCCGCTATCGCGATAAGTGCCTTGAGATCGAAGCCGTCCGCATCGGGAAGAGCCTTGAGCAATCCCTCACGCGGGAGCGAGATTATGCTCTCGCCCCACATGAGCTTAAGTTTTTCGCTCATAGCTGATCTCCGAATTTATAATTGAGCTCATAGCAAAGCGTCATAAGAGAGTCACCCATGTGAACATTTTCGATGACCATATCGGAATTTGGAAGCTCTATCTCGCAGCTTGCGAAGTTCCAAAGTCCTCTGATGCCGAGCTGTGAAAGCCGCTCGGCCGTCTCCATCGCGACCTCTCGCGGGATCGCAAGCACCGCGATATCTATGTGATTTTCCGCGTTGAATTGTTCAAGCTCCGACATGGGAAGAATATTGTAGCCGGAGATATCGGTGCCGATCACCTCGGGATTCACATCAAACAAAGCCTTGAGCTGTACACCGCGCTTTCTGAAGGTCTGGCTCGATGCCAACGCTCTTCCGAGATTTCCCGCACCGATTATTACAGCGTTGTAGTTTTGCGTGACTCCGAGTATCTCACTTATTTTGCCGTAAAGGTACTTTACATTATAGCCGTAGCCTTGCTGACCAAAGCCTCCGAAGCAGTTGAAATCCTGCCGTATCTGTGAAGCGGTAACGTGCATTATTTTTGAAAGCTCACTCGAGGATATACGCAAGATATCACTCGACAGCAGCTCTCTAAGATACCTGAAATAACGCGGTAAACGTTTTATTACAGCCGGTGAAACCTCATCACGGTTAATATTGTTTGTGCATACATAGCGGCTGCCGTCGGTTTTCATTCGTATCTCTCCTTAAATCAGAGGCTCTTTATGGTGTCCATAACGTACGCCGCAAACTCGTCGCAGGTCGCTCCGGTGTCGCGTCCGGTTATGGTGTATTTCTTTTCTTCAAACATACAGATGTCAAGCGCACGCTCGAGCTTGTCTGCCTTGTCCTGCTTTCCGACGTGCGAGAGTAGCATAACGGTCGCGCGGAGCATCGAGCAGGGATCGGCATACTTTCCGCGTCCCTCCTTGATCATTCTGGGAGCCGAGCCGTGGATCGCCTCGAACATTGCGTACTTCTTACCGATGTTCGCGCTTCCCGCAGTTCCTACACCCCCCTGGAATTCGGCAGCCTCGTCGGTTATGATATCGCCGTAGAGGTTCGGAAGGATGAATACCTTGAAATCGGTGCGACGCTTTTCATCGACCAGCTTTGCGGTCATGATGTCGATGAACCACTCGTCGGTGGTAATCTCGGGATATTCCTTTGCGATCTCCTCGCAGATGCGCAGGAACTTTCCGTCGGTCGTCTTTATTATGTTTGCCTTTGTGACGATCGAAACACGCTCCTTCTTGTTGCGTCTTGCATAGTCGAAGGCAAGACGGGCGATTCGGTTGGTGCCCTCGGTCGTCGTTACACAGAAATCGACCGCGAGATCGTCGGTAACATTTACGCCCTGGCTTCCGACAGCATACGAGCCCTCGGTGTTCTCACGGAAGAAGGTCCAGTCGATGCCCTTTTCGGGTACCTTTACCGGGCGAACATTTGCAAAGAGGTCGAGCTTCTTTCTCATAGCAACGTTAGCCGACTCGATGTTCGGCCAGGGATCGCCCGCACGAGGAGTGGTGGTCGGACCCTTGAGGATAACGTCGCAGGCGTAAAGCTCCTCCATAACATCATCCGGGATCGCCTGCATATGAGCAACGCGGTTTTCGATGGTAAGACCGTCAATGACCTTGAACTTGACCTTTCCCGCCTTTACCTCATCGGCAAGCAGATACTCGAGGACATCCTGCGAAGCCTTCGTGATTATCGGACCGATGCCGTCACCGCCGCAGATACCGATCGTGAGTACCGGAAGAGAAGCATAATCAACAAAGTCCTTAGTCGCATTGATCCTCTCGACTCTTTCGAGCTGGGAGCGAAGAACCTTTTCAAAGCCCTCGAGGGCTGCCTTTACCTGTGCATCGTAGTTGTTCATTTTTATATCTCCTTAATATTTATTTTTTGGTTTTTATTGCGATAAGCGGTATCTCAAGCTCGTCCCGCGTGAGACCCGCGTGCGCCGCCTTGAAGGGCTCGGGATCGTAGCCGTAACCGATGCTGACCCTTCCGAGCGCAACGGCGAGAAAATCACCTATAAAGCCTTCAAAAAGCCGATGTGGCGATCCGCCGCCAAACAGCTCGACCGCTCTTTCGTGCGGTATCAGCTCGTATATGTCACCGTATTTTTCATTAAAAATTCTTTCGAAATCCTCGAGTTTTTCGGGCTTTACGAAAAGGCTCATCGCGCGTCCCTCGACAGAGGGCGCACACTTAAGAGCCTCAATAAGCTCGGGATATTCGTCCATGAAGACGAATTCGGTGTCGATCATGCCGTGATCGGCAGTCACGAGTATAAGAGAATCGGGGATCTCCTCGCAGAGCCTTTCGACTCCAGCGTTTATTTCTTTAAGCTACTCACCGATAATATCCCGCCCGATTCCAAAGTCGTGCATATCGTGATCTGGCAGCGGCGAATAGCCGTATATATACTTACTTTTGTCCCCGCCGCAAAGCTCATTCACTCGGCAAAAAAGCTCGTCAAAGGTGGTCGCCTTCGGCATTGAAAAGGGTGAGACATAATGCGCTTCAAATTCTCCTCCGCCGTTTATCCGATCAATGATCGTTTCAAACGGGAGAAACCGCTCGGCAACATTAAAATCCGCCGCCGCAATACCGTTTGAGGTGTTCGGATAAAGCTCAACGACCTTCCCCAGCTGCTCAAACCAAAGCGACCAGCCTAGCCAACCATGCTCTGCCGACGATAGCCCGGTCAAAACCGAGGTGGTCGCCGCCGTTGTCGTCGGAGGAAATACCGAAGATATCGGACGCAGCAAATTTCTTCGTAAAAACGAATCGGGCGGAAGATGCCTTTCAAGCACCGACATTCCCATCCCGTCAAAAATCAACAGGATAACATTTTTATATCCTGTCTCCAACAGCCGATCGAGCTCACCGAGCGTTTTGTGCGTTGCCTGAAGCTTGAAGTGAGAGCAGACAGATGCTATGACCGAAAGCAGACTGTGATCGTAATCTGTTGAATCGCATATATCCATATACCACACCTCCCTTCGGTCGCGTTTCCCACATTTTCAACCGACTTTTCCACAGCATAAAGGCGATAAAAAAGTCGAAAAAACTGTTTTTCTGCGGTTGCCGCCTGCTATGCCAAGGGTTTTGCCAAGACTTTTTTCACACCCTGTGGAAAACCTCGTGGGGTATTTTCCACAAGCTGTTACAGATCGTTTCGACCGCTTGCAAAGGCGTTCAGCGAGGTGTCGGCGCGTGTTCCGGCTAAGAATTCATAATAGCCCTGCGCAGCGATCATCGCCCCGTTGTCTCCGCAAAGTGAGCGCGGCGGCATATAAAATGAAAGTCCGCGCTTCTTACAGAATTCCTCAATTCCCGCGCTAAGATGCGAGTTTGCCGCGACTCCGCCCGCCAAAACTATGCTGTTCAGCTGAGTTTTTTCAACAGCCATGTCGAGCTTTTTCACGACAGATGAAACGACCGTCTTTGTAAAGGATGCCGCAACATCCTCTCGGCTGTATTCCTCACCCTTCTGCGAGGCATTGTGCAGATAATTTATGACCGAGGTCTTGAGTCCGCTGAACGAAAAATCGAGATTGTCACCGACTACCGCCGCCGACGGAAATTTTATAGCCTCGAAATTTCCGATAGAGGCGAGGCGATCCATCTCGGCTCCGCCGGGATAAGGCAGACCCATGACTCGTCCAACCTTGTCAAACGCCTCTCCGATAGCATCGTCGCGCGTTCTTCCCACGGTCTCGTAGGTGACGTGATCGACTACCTTTATAAGGCTCGTGTGTCCGCCCGAGGCAACCAGTGCCAAAAACGGCGGCTTCAGCTCGGGATGTACGAAATAATTCGCCGCAACGTGACCCTTTATGTGGTTCACCGGAATAAGCGGGATATCGTTCGCATATGCGAGAGATTTTGCAAAGCTGACTCCGACCAACAGCGCACCGATAAGCCCCGGCGTGTTTGTAACGGCTATCGCATCGATATCCGACAGCCCCACGCCGGCAGTCTCCAAAGCCTCGTAGGTTATCCCCGATATCGCGTCGCAGTGAGCGCGACTTGCTATCTCGGGAACGACTCCGCCGTAAAGCTTGTGAGTTTCTATCTGCGACGCGACGATATTCGAAAGAATAGTCTTTTTTTCGCCTTCAAAGCTGCAAACCGCAGCCGATGTCTCGTCGCAGGAGCTTTCAAATGATAAAATAAGCATTTTAATTTCACAGACCGACGGCTTGCGTCAGCCTTCCTTCCTGTAACTCATGAGGATAGCATTTTCGCGCGGCTCGGAATAAAAATTTCTCCGTATCCCGTCCCTTGAAAAGCCGAAGCCCTCATAAAGGGCTATCGCCCCGCTGTTTGACTCCCTGACCTCGAGAAATATCCGCTTGAGCTGCGGAATATCACATACAGCACCGAGCAGTGCCCTTCCAATGCCCGATCTCCGCTTGGAAGCCGTCACGGTAATGTTGGTTATGTCTCCATCCTCGCCCGAGAGATACAGCCCGATATATCCGACGACCCTTCCCTCCTCCTCGGCGACGAACGCTCTCGTGAAGTCGAGTGAAAAGAAGTCCTCAAAGCCGTGTCTGCTCCAGGGTCGCGAAAAGCACTCAAGCTCAAGCTCGCAGAGCGATGGTATGTCCTCGGGTAAAGCGCGGCGGATCATTCTTCCGCCTCGACGGTGTCCCCGCCCGCAGCTGCCGCAGAAGCCGCAAGCTCCTTCTCAAGCTGCTCTTGCTCCTTGCCGGTCGGAAGATATTTCTCGAGAAGCAGTCCGGCATCGACACATCGCTTTGTCGAGCGATCGTAAATATAGTTCGTCTCGTCTCCCGTTATATAAAGAAGATTATAGAATATACCCGCATAGTCGGGCGACTCGAACTTGAGCTTGTAGCCCTTTCCGTCGTTCGGACTCGAGCAGACCTCGCCGTTAATAAACACATCGATTATCGCATCGATATCTTCCCTGTCGGCTATCTGAGCAATGGCGGTGGTTATCATTGTCTCAACGCAAATGTATACGCGCTCGGCTCCGAACTCCTCGAGAGTCGGCATTTCCACCTCACCCTCGGCATACCAAATGCCGCCGATCCCCTCATATTTCTCCGAGATGTAAAGCTCGGTCGGCTGACCCGTGACCGGATAAAGCTCCAGCCCGAGCTCTTTGCACTCTCCGAACAGCTCATCATCGATGTGCGACGGCTCAAAGCAGAGCGGCGCGGCAACATAGGTTATCCCGCTTTTCGAGTCGATCAGCTTGCCGTCCCTTTCGGTGAGCTTCGGTGAGCAGGAGCAAAGTAAGCTCAGTGAGAGTAAAAGCGCGGCAGCTGCGGCAGTTTTTTTCTTCATCATTTAATAGCCGAACCTTCCCGAGAGACTGTCGTCATCCTCGATCCAGCTCGAGACCGCGATCTGCTTGAAGGTAGTCTCTCCGGTGCGGATTATCACCGTCTCGATCCCGGCGTTTATGACCATCCGCTTGCACATCATGCAGCAGTTCGTGTCACAGACCAGCTCTCCGGTCTTCGCGTCAACGCAGGACATATAGAGCGTAGCCCCCAGCATCTGCTCGCGTGACGCGGCGATTATCGCGTTCGCCTCCGAATGCACCGAACGGCAAAGCTCATAGCGTTCTCCGCGCGGGATGTTGAGCTGATCGCGTATACATACTCCGTGATCGGTGCAATTCTGCCGTCCGCGCGGCGCACCGTTGTAGCCGGTGGAAACGATAGTGTCGTTTTTTACGATTATCGCTCCGTATTTCTTGCGAAGACAGGTGCTTCGCTCGGCGACCGTCTGCGCGATGTCAAGGTAATAATTATGCTTTGAAACACGTTCCATTGATCTTCTCCTTATTAAAAATCAGAGCGTTTTCACAAACTCCTTCAGGAATTCGCGAAATTCCTCGCCGACCTCGGGGTGCTTTACCGCCTCGGTCACGTTAGCCTTGAGGAACCCGAGCTTCGAGCCGAAATCGTAGCGCGTCCCCTCAAAGTCAACCGCGGTCATTCCGCCTCGGTTCGAGACAACACGCATCGCGTCGGTGAGCTGGATCTCTCCGCCCGCTCCGGGAGGTGTGTTCTCGAGTATGTCGAATATCTCGGGAGTCAGCAGAACTCTTCCGAGTATCGAGAGATTGGTGTATACCTCCTCGGGCTTCGGCTTTTCGATCATGTCGGTGACATCGTATATCCCGTCCTCAATAAGCTCCGCCTTCAAGGAACAGTATTTCGCAACAAGCTCCCACGCCACCGGCTTTACCGCACAGACCGGCTTGCCGTATTTTTCATACGCCTCCTTCATCTGTGTGCAGACCGGCTTTTCCGACATTATTATGTCATCGCCGTAGAGTATGTAAAACGGCTCGTTCCCGACAAAATTCTTTGCGGTCAAGACCGCGTGTCCAAGTCCCCTCGTCTCCTTCTGGCGGAGAAAATACACGTTTGCCATCGAGCAGATTTTTCGCATCTCCTCGATCTTGTCGAGCTTTCCCGAGTTCATCAGCTTCTGCTCGTATTCTATGGAATAGTCAAAGTAATTCTCTATCGCATCCTTGCCTCTGCCGGTGATTATCAGGATATCCTCGGCTCCGGCGGCTGCCGCCTCCTCGACCAGAGTTGATATCGCCGGCTTATCGACTATCGGAAGCATCTCCTTAGGCACCGTGCGCGATATCGGAAGCATCCTCGTTCCAAGCCCGGCTGCCGGAATAACGGCTTTTCTTATTTTCATAGCTTTATAATTTCCTTTCCTCCCGCACCTTTGCCCTAAAAAGAATCCTTTGAAAGCTCCAAAAGCCCCCTTGCCCCCTCAAAAAGCTCCGCCGCAGACAGAAATACAGTATAATAATATATTATACCGCTTTTTTGTAAATAAGTCAAGTGCTATCTTATAAATTCACCGAAAATTCCGCTCCATTCCGATAAGCTTAAACATTCTTCACCCTCTCGGGGGAACTTATTTGAAATTTATCAAATAAAT